>JAFZWX010000205.1 GCA_017617145.1 Treponema sp.
AAGGCTTGTGCTAAACTTACAGTTAAGTCATTATCATTTTTCATATTCCTCCCTGACTGAGTTTCTGGTTTATTTCAGTTTAGAGAGTTTTATTTAATTTGATAATGGCTTTTTTATTTGAACCTGAATTTGGCTTTTTTCGGTGGACTTAGGTGTGGCTGAAATCGGCGGGCTCTAACATATCCTGATGATGCTCTATTACTTATAGAGGAAATAAAAAAATTAGATTACAACTATGTTCCACAAGGATTAATTCTTTTAATAAATGATAATTCAAAGCTTTCTTCGGATGAAAAATATGAATATGGATTAAATTTCATAAACTCAAGTATTGAGACTCAATACTTGGCAGGGTATGTCATTATTGAAAAGTGTATCTATAACGATTCATTTTCAAGAAAACAAGAAGCACTTAATTTGTTTCATTCATCAATAAGATCAAAAAAAGAAAAAGAATTGCATGCTATAGTTCGTCCTGCATGTAATATGTCATTACGAGAAACGGTATTACAAGATGATGTTTTCTTTTTACGCAAGATGAATGATCCATATATAAATAATTATATTTCCATTTTTTTATTTCAAAATTCTAAAAAGGTAGCTTCTACAGAGTATTTATGCAAATTACTGTTTTCTTATACATCTATGCAGTGTAAATTCAAAGGTATTATAAAAAATATAGATTTTGTGCTTATGGACTTAGCAGAATCAAATTTTAATCTTTGCATAGAATTCATCTCAAAATGGATTGTAGATAGTGATTATAAAAACTGTGACAATTCATTTGTAAAAATCTGGAGTTCTGTTTGTTCAAATCTTAATTTTATAAATCAGAGTTTTGTTATTTATACCCGATTCTTTCTAAATGATAATTATCTTTATCACAAAGCTGCTAAAGAAATAATTCATGAATTAGCAATACATAAAAATCATACTTTTCATTTTGATAAAGATACTATTAATAAAGCAAATAAAGAGGACATCATTTTTCTTTGCAGGAAACTACTTGGTAATATAT
This sequence comes from Treponema sp., assembly GCA_017617145.1. Next base: position 1,019 of record JAFZWX010000205.1, read on the forward strand.
ATGATATAAAAACTCTATGTGAATTATTTGAGTCTATTTTACAAATAAAATTAGATGATGAAGAAATAACAAATATAATTATTAATGTAATATTTCGCTTAGCTTCAGAATATAGATTTCCTGTTTTTCAATATTTCAAAGATAAACAAACATCTGAAGATAATAGACTTAACGAAGTGTATAATAGAATTCTACCTGATTTAGAGAGAATATGTGAGATTAATACTAAAAAGAAACAATTTCCTGAACTTGTTGCAACTTATGAACAAAGAACAGCCGTAGCAAAAAAGAATTCGGAAGATGATAAAGAATTAATGAAATTAGCAAATTCAGAATCTGTCATCATGAGTATGTTTAAACCTGTAAAGTTACTATATGGACAAGGCTTCTCATATAATCTAAATGATAGTTCAAAATCAATAACTTCAAATTTTGTAAGTTATGAAGAATCATTTTATATATCAAAAAAGGATATATTTTGTCCTGTACATTCTGAAATGGAAAGATTCTTTTGTAGAATTGCAAAGAGAGGCAAATAATGAAACTTGTAATACAACAATACCTTTCCAGTTTAAAAGAATCAAAAGAGCTTGATGCATTACTTCCTGATTTATTATTAGTAATGAATATCAGGCCCATTGTAAAACCTCAAATTGGAGTACGTCAACATGGAGTTGATTTAGCTGCAATTGGCAAAGATCCAAATGATGGTACAACAAAACTTTTTCTATTTGTAATAAAGTGTGGCGATATAGGACGAAAAGAATGGGATAGTGGTATACAATCTGTAAGGCAAACTCTAAATGAAATTACTGATTCGTATATTCCGCATTTCATTTCTGCAAAGTATAAAGATTTACCAATTGTAATTGTACTTACTACTGGTGGAAATTTATTACAAGACACTCAAGACTTGTGGAATGGATATATTTCAATTAATGAAACAGATAAAATTAAATATGAACTCTGGGATGGAGCAAGACTTTCTCTTTTATTTCATGAATATCTTTTTAATGAAAATATATTGATTCCTGAGTATCGTTCATTGTTTAGAAAAGCATTAGTTATGATAGAAGATCCTTCATATGATTTAAAAGATTTTTATTATCTATTTGATAGACTTGCAGAAAGAATAAATGATTCTAAAACTAAATCAAATATAAGAAATATTAAGACTTGCAAATTGATTTTTAAAATTGCTATAGAATGGGCAAAAGTAGCAAATAATTATAAGCATTGTATCAATCTTGCAGAACACTGTTTATTAAAATATTGGAATACTATAAAAGAGTTTTCTTTAGATAAATCATCTCTCTTGAGTACAGAATTTATTGATTACTATTTAACTTTATATAATCTTTTAGTAGAAAACAATAACAAATTTGCAGATTTGTACAGTACTGAGGATGGACTTCATGGTTATACAAATCTTCGTTCACCAGAAACTGAAAGCCTGAAAGTTTATGAACAACTCGGATTTTTGTCTGAATTAGGTGTATTAGCTTTTTTTGAATACTGCCGATATAAGAAAGAAAACTATTGGCAAAGCCTAATCAGTGTTTCTGAAAACCTTAAAAATTTATTAACTAATCACAAATCTTTATTAAATCCTTTATATGATGAGCATATAATCGAAATATATTTATGCAGCTATGTTCTAATTGTTGTTGGAGAAAAGGATTTTATCACTGATTGGCTATATAAATCTTTTTACCATATTATTTATGCATATGATGTATTAGGAAAATATTATCCAGCATGTACTAATAGCTTTTATGATTTGATCTATGAATCAAAAGAAAATAGAGAAGAGTTAGTCTGTTCTTCGACATTGTTTTTTTATTATCTGCAATTAGCATGTATAACAAAAAATGAAAAATTGTATACCTTTATTTATGATCAATTAAAAGAAAGTTTTGTCAAAACAGACATACAATTTTGGTATCCTGATTTGAATAGTGAAAAACACATTTATATTTCAAACGCTGGATATAATAGTGGATATGGTTTTGTTTGTGATAAAATACCCAAATCAATAACAGAAATGGAAAATTTTATAATCGTGAAAAAAGATAAAGAAATAAGTTATAAAGATTTTTCTTGTTTTAAGAACGGTTTCACAGATTTATTATTTATCAGCAACAGACATTTTAGAACACCAATAATTCCCGATACATTACTTGTATTACAAAAACTCGAAATAAGAATGAAAAAAAATCCAATTTTGTAAAGAACATCAATCAGATTTTTTTTTCAAGGCAATCGAAAAAAAGCCATGTATTGCCAATCGGAAAAAGTAAATTCTAGATGATTTGTTTCTAAAAAAGTGTTATACTTTCATAGTTCTATACTTTTGAAAGGACAGAAGACTTCTCTCTTAAGAGAGGAATTGAGATATGTTAAAAATTCATTTTGGCGAAATAAATACAGAAAACTATATTTTTAATCCAGATGTTTACTTCAATAATACATATGAAGATGAATGGATGTCAGATTCTTTTACAATCGATATGGTAAAAGATATTGATGGTTCTGATGTAAAAGGTCCAAGGCTTATTGATAGTCCATTCTTAGGACCTATACCTCCCGAGCGATTGTCTGGCGGTGTAAAGACTTTGATTTTAATAAAGAACGATTCTGAGCATATTTTTAATGCTTCTAGTTGTGGTGACAATTGTGCAAAATGGATTTTGAAAATTAGTGATAAAAAAGATGTTTTAATTCGTTTGGGCTATCTTATGGATTTTGGTACTGACCCGTTTAACATATTTATTGATAATCTTGGTGTTGTTGTTCATAATAAAAAAGAACTCTACGAAGCTGTTTTGGATCATGAATTATTGTAAGGTTTATTTATGACTGGAAAGTATGATATAGAAGTTTATAATAATCGTGTTCACTATTTTTTAACTGTAAAAAGAAATATTACTGTTATTCAGGGGAATAGTGCAACTGGTAAAACTGAACTCATCAGATTAATTAATGATAATATTATAAACGGAAACTCTTCTGGTATAACTGTGAAATGTGAAGTTACTTGTAGAGTCCTAACTTCTGATGACTGGGATATAAGACTGTCTGCTATGCAGAATTCAATTATTTTCATTGATGAAACTGCAAACTTTATAAAGACACAAAAGTTTGCAGAAAAGGTACGTGGCTCAGATAATTATTTTGTTATTGTTACAAGAGATTCTCTTTCCCAGTTACCATACAGCATTGATGAAATATATGGTCTTAAAAATGTAAGCGATACATCAAAGTATAAAACTTATAAAAAAGTATACAACGAAATGTTTAAGATTTATAATTTTCATAATTATGAAAAGTTTATTCCAACTAAGGTTATTACAGAAGATTCTAATTCAGGATTTGAGTGTTTCAATAGAATCTATCCGGAGATTTGCATTTCTGCAGGTGGAAAAACTAAGATATATAAACTTCTTAGAGAACTTAAAACTGAAAAAACAATTATAATTGTTGATGGTGCTGCATTTGGTTCTGAGATAGAGAAACTATATAAATATATAGCTCTGTTTGCTGATAATTATGTTCTTTTTGCACCTGAGTCATTTGAATACTTACTGTTAAAGTCTGGAATTATTTCTGTATCTCAAGCTGTATTAGAAGAAACTTATAATTTTGCAGACAGTAAAACTTATCTTAGTTGGGAAGAGTTCTTTACTGATTATTTAGTAAAACTAACTAAGGGGTCTGTTTTTCAATACAGCAAATCAAAATTAAAAGAGAGTTATAAATCATCTGGCAGTATAGACAAAATTAAAAATCAATTACCAGAACAAATTCGACCATAGAGGTTTTATATAAGAAAGGAATTATTTTAGCCGGCGGTAGCGGAACCCGCCTTTATCCAATAACAAAAGCAGTATCAAAACAAAGTCTGCCACTTTATGATAAGCCGATGATTTACTATCCTCTGAGTGTACTTATGCTTGCCGGAATCCGCGAAGTTCTCATCATTTCAACATCTCGCGACATCAGCTTCGTTAAAGAACTTTTTGGCGACGGAGTCTGGCTTGGTATGCATTTTGAATACACCGTACAGGACAAACCACGTGGACTTGCGGATGCTTTTATCGTAGGTAAAAACTTCAATGATGTTGCACTTGTTCTAGGCGACAACATTTTCTATGGACAGAGTTTTACATCTACTTTAAAACGAGCCCGCAAAACAGTTGAAGAAGAAAAGAAATCTGTTATTTTCGGCTACCTTGTTGCAGATCCTACAGCCTAAGGAGTAGTTGAGTTTGACAATGATGGTAATGCTCTTGGAATTGAAGAAAAGCCTGCAAATCCTAAATCAAACTATGCTGTACCTGGCCTGTATTTTTATACCAATGATGTTGTAAAAATTGCTGCCGAGGTAAAGCCTAGTGCCCGTGGTATGGCCTGGCTCGACACTGGTACTTATGACGGTCTTCTGGAAGCAAGTAACTTTATTGCTACAATCCAGAAACGCCAGGGCATGTATGTTTCCTGTCTGGAAGAAATTGCCTACAGCAACAATTGGATTACAAAAGAAGAGCTTCTTGAGCTTGCAAATGGCTACAAAACTGATTACGGCCGCTATTTGGAATATATTGCTGAGGACTAAAATAAGAGGAATAAAATGATCTGGTTAATTGGCTGTAAAGGAATGTTGGGAACTGAAATTGCCCGACAGCTTACTGAAAATAAAATCGACTTTGTTGGAACTGATATTGATGTTGATATCACAAATCCACAGGCTCTTGCTGACTTTGCAAAGGGAAAAGAGATTTCGTATATCATTAACTGTTCTGCATATACTGCTGTTGATAAGGCGGAATCGGATGCTGACTTTGCCAGAAAACTGAATGAAGACGGACCAAGAAATATTGCAAATCTTGCAAATCAGATTCATGCAAAAATGATTCATATTTCTACCGATTATGTTTTTGATGGTTCTGGTTCAACTCCTTATACAGAAGATATGACGATTGCACCGATTGGTGTTTATGGAAGAACAAAGGTTGATGGTGAAGCTGCTGTAAGGCAGAATCTTAATGAGTATTACATTATTCGCACTGCATGGCTTTATGGCCGGGCTGGTAAGAACTTTGTTTACACAATGATTAAAGCTATGAACACTCACGATGCTGTAAAAGTTGTAAATGACCAGAAGGGGAGCCCGACTTTTGCCGGGGACCTGGCATGTGTTATTATCAAGATTATCAATAAAGATGATGTGTCTTACGGAACCTACCACTGTACTGACCTTGGTGAAATCACCTGGTGGGATTTTACAAATGAAATCAAAATGCAGGGAATTGAAGCTGGCTTGATTACTAACAGGGATTGTGTGGTAAATCCATGTGCAAATTCAGAATATCCGACTCCTGCAAAGCGCCCTGCTTATTCTGTTTTGTGCAAAGACAAGATTCAGAAGGCACTGGGAATTACGCTTCCGGATTGGAAAGAGAGTTTGAAAAAGTTTATTGATTCTGATCTGTTTGATAAATCTAGAATTATATAAGAGGACATAAATGGCATTTGAATTTAAGACATGTATATTATCTGATGGCACCGAAGTAATAGGTCTTTACGAAATCCAGCCAAAAATCTTTGGTGATTCCCGCGGTTACTTTCTGGAAACCTACAGTGAGCGTGACTTTTTTGCTGCCGGGCTTACTATGAAGTTTGTTAAGGATAATCAGTCAAAATCTTCAAAAGGAGTTTTGCGAGGCCTGCACTTTCAGACTCAACACTCACAGGGAAAACTTGTTCGCGCTTTACAGGACCGTGTTTATGACGTTGCCGTTGATCTGCGCAAAGGCTCTGTAACTTTTGGCAAATACTACGGCGTAATACTCGATGCAGAAAAACAGAATATGTTTTATATTCCCGAAGGCTTTGCCCACGGTTTTTACGTTCTTTCCGAAGAAGCCATATTTACCTACAAATGCACCGACTTCTACGACCCAAAAGGCGAGGGCGGCCTCATGTGGAATGACCCTGCCATAGGAATTGACTGGAAAGCTGTTGCACCAGATGTGAATCCTCTGCTGAGCGAAAAGGATGGTAGGCATCCGGCATTTGATGCGGCAAAGGATTATTTTGATTTGAACGGGAAGTGGGTGGGAGTATAAAATAAATATTCTGATTCATTCAAAGGCGGGGATATACCCCGCTTTTTTTGTATTACAATCATTTTGAATATTGAAAATAATTACATAAAGGTATAGTATTACTTATAGGATAACTAGTAGTTATTCAAAAGCGCCACTAATTCAAAGCAAAGTTGAAAAAGGAAATAAAATGGCAGATTCACAAACTCTACAAATACGCAATAGTACAATAGATTTTCTTACATTTACACGGCAGTCTGGCGAAGAAAGCATTGAAGTTCGTGTGCAGGACAATGATGTGTGGTTAACGCAGGCTTCAATTGCAAAATTATTTGGAGTTGATCGGAGTGTTATTACAAAGCATCTTAAATCTGTTTTTGAAGATGGCGAAGTTGAGGAAAGTTCAGTTTGTGCAAATTTTGCACAAACTGCCGATGACGGGAAAACATATAAGTATAAGTTCTATGGTTTAAAAGCCGTTATTGCTGTCGGCTACAAGGTAAATTCCCAGGCTGCTGTTGAATTCAGACAATGGGCAACTCGCGTTCTGGAAACATTTGCGAAACAAGGTTATGTTTTGGATAAGCAGCGTCTTGAAAATGGACAGATTTTTGATGAGGCTTATTTTGATCATCTTGTTTCTGAGATTCAGGAAATCCGTGCAAGCGAGCGCAAGTTTTATCAGAAAATAACTGATATATATGCAACCGCTTATGATTATTCACCTGAAAGTAAGACAACAAAGGACTTCTTTGCAACTGTACAAAATAAAATGCACTACGCTGTTCACGGAAATACTGCTGCGGAAGTTATTGTGGATAGGGCAAATCACACAAAGCCGAACATGGGATTGACTAGTTGGAAAAATGCTCCAAATGGTAAAATTGTAAAAGCAGATGTTTCCATTGCAAAAAACTATCTCTATAAACAAGAACTTGAAGAACTGAATGAGATAGTCGAAATGTATCTGGACTATGCAAATCGCCAGGCTCGCCGCCATATTCCAATGACAATGGCAGATTGGGCAGAAAAACTTGATGCATTCTTGAAATTCAACGATGCAGATATCTTACAGGATAAAGGCAAAGTAACACACGAAATTGCAAAAGCGTTTGCAGAAAGTGAATTTGAAAAATATCGAGTAATCCAGGATTCAATTTATAAGAGTGATTTTGATAAATTCCTTGAGGATGGAAAAGCGGTGATTGAGGGAAAATAGAAAAATGTTTACAAAACAAGACGCAGAAAAAATCCTTGCTAAAAACAATCAGCAGCACATATTATGTAGGGCTGACTCACGAGTTGTTTATTTTTGAATTTCTTATCAATAATCTGATGGATGTTGTAAAGCAATGCGGAGTTTATGTTCCGCTCTACATTATGATTACAATGGCAAACTTCTTCTTGAAGAAAAAGGCCGGCTTGCTACTTCGCCTAATGGGAACGGCGGCTGGTTTACTTCTATGGAAAAGGCTGGGCTTGATAAAGATTTGCATCTGAAAAATATTAAATGGATTAACATTTTTGCTGTTGATAACGTTTTGCAGCGGATTGCGGATCCGGCTTTTATTGGTGCGACTATTCTTGGAAATTATCAGAGTGCTTCGAAGGTGGTTCGTAAGGTTGAGCCTATGGAAAAAATGGGCCTGCTCTGTCTGGAAGATGGCAAGCCTTAGTACGAAGACATTGTAAACAATCAGCTGACTGTTCACGTTGTCGAAAAGAAGATTCCTTTCATCGACGAAAACGGCCAGCTCGTGAGCCCAACCCAACCAAACGGCTACAAGTTCGAGCTTCTTGTTCTCGATATGATTCACATGATGGACAACAATCTCGCCTACGAAGTTGTTCGAGAGAAGGAGTTTGCTCCGATTAAGAATTTACATGGTGTGGACAGCGTGGACTCGGCGCGGGAATTGTTGACTGGGTGTGGGGTGAGGTTGTAAATATATCATAAATCAAGCTACAGTAATATATTTGCTTTATGGCCAGTACAATATGTTGTGCTGGCTTTTTTATTACATACTGAAACAGTAAGTTATGATTTTATGCATGATGATTAAAGGATAATTCAATAACAATTGGTTCGTATCCGTCAAATCAAGCGTTATTTAGCTAACTCCAGCCATTCACCGCGGAGCTCAAACGGTGTAATTTCTATGTTCCACGGAAGAAGTTTTTCCCAGTCAGATTCTGTTTCGGCATATGGTGCCTGTTCAAAAAGACAGCGCAGATAATCTTCCGGAGACTTATCGTTGGCTTTTGCAGTTTCAATCAGAGAGAAAAGGAAACATGAACTTTCTGCACCTTTACCGCTCCCAGAAAACAGGAAGTTTTTCCTTGCCATTACAAACGGCTTAATAGCACGCTCTGCTGCATTTGTGTCAGGTGTTACAAAACTATAGTCCAGAAACTTTATTAGTTTGCTCCAGTTTTTAAGACAATATTTTATTGCTTCTGCTGTTTTAGAAGAACCTAAGATCTCTTCACGTTCGCCTTTTTCTAAAAGCCATTTATGGAAATCTTCAAAAAGAGGAAGAATTTTTTCCTTCCTCAGCTCAAGATATTTTGCTTCAGTAATCAGATTTTTCTGATACTTTTCCCGAAGCTCTTTTTCAGTTTTAAAAATCTTCGAGTAAGATCTCACAGCCTGCTCTGCAGTCTTTGACTTTGTTGCCTTCACTGATTCTGCAAACTTACGGCGGGCATGAATGTTGCAGTTGCATAACGTAATCTTATGTTCAGGATGATTTTCATTCCAGAAGTCAACGGCGCTGTCATAACCGGAGTAACCGTCTGTCTGAATCACACTGCCGGAAAATCCTTCAAGAAAAGAAATGACATTCCGTCCGCTTCGAGTCCATCTGAAATTGTATGAGTGAACAGGATGTTCTGCTCCGCCCCTGACAAGCCACATGTAACACTGGCTTTCCTTACCGTCTTCCGTTTCCTTCTTGCGGTAACTTTTATCTTCCCAGTATTCTTTCCGGGCTTCCGCCTCGCTGTATTTGAGCACCTCAAGAGGCGTCTCATCAAACATAAGGAACTTTCCTTTTTCAGTTCCCTGTCTAAAAGCTCTTTTAGAGGCCTGAGCCTGTCAAAGACTTTCTGCTGCCAGTTGCACATATCCTGCCGGCTTATGTGCAGTCCCTGATAATTGTAGCAGTCTTCCTGGCAGTAGAACGGCGTGTGCCTCTGATACTTGCCCATGAAGACGTGCGCCAGAAGCGAAGGCGTTGCTATCGACTTCTCGATTATCCGCTTTTCTTTAGCAGTTTTTCTGACAGGCTTGTCATCATCAGTGACGCAGTTAGGACACTCATAAACATTTCTTACCACAACCTCGATGTATTCATAGGCCGGAACATGAACGATACGTTCGCTTTCTACGGTATTTACTTTCTTCATCAGTGTGCCGCAGTTAGGACAGATTTTTTCTTCGTCCGTAAGGTCTATTACGATACGTTTTTTTGCAAGGTTATTTATTGACGAAACGCTCTTTCGTCCTTTGTTTGATTTCTTAGTTTTGCTTTCAGTCTGATATTCTTCTGAATCTTCATACTGTGTAATTTCTTCATCACTTGGAGATGGGCACTGATTTGTTACCTGAATATTAAGGTCTTCCGTATCAAATAGAAGAGGCTGGTCTTTAAGAAGTCTTGCAGCCTTTTCACTTCGTGCAGCATATTCCATTGCGCGACGGTGTGCCAGCTGTTCATTCAGTCTTTTGATTTCGATAGTCTGATCTATGATTATCTTTTTCTGATCGATAATTGCATTATGCTGGCTGTTTATTTCTCTTGTCTGTTCGCTGATTTTATTATTCTGCTCACTGACCTTATTTTCAAGTTCAGAAAGACGGTTCTGCTGCTGAACGATAAGTGCGATTGCTTCTTCTAATGTTTCAGGTTTTCCGTCTTTCATGTTTTCATTTTAAACCTTTTATTAAAACATGAAAACCATACAAAAGAATTCTTAACGCCTGGAATGATTTTAATAGGCACTCTTAAAGTGCAGCTCTTGATGTGCATGCCAGAAATCAATTCCGGTGAGCAGCATATCAAGCTGTTCTGATTTGATTTCTCTGGCAGCTTCTTCATTCATAGGCCATGGCCAGGTTGCTTTTTCAAGACGTTTTTGCGCAAGCCAGAATCCTGTCTTATCCCAGAAAATCACCTTCAACAGTTTGTGTGTTTTATTGCAGAAAAGAAATGCTGAGCCGCAGAGCGCATCAAGATTCATTTCGTTTCCGATTATGGAGCAGAGTCCTGAAACACCTTTTCTTAGATCTGTTGCTCCAGGTCGGACATAGATTCTTGCTTCTTCAAGGTTGACTTTCATATGGTCTTTAATGCTCCAAGAATCTTTTCAAGAACTGGAAGTCCAATGTTTACTGGAATGAATATTTCCATTCCGTTTTTATGGATTCGGATATCCTGACTGTCCCGGCATTGTCTGACTTTTGCTGCTTGTACTTCGACAAGATTACAGCCGTCATCTGCAGCTTTTTGTTTCGGTTGTTTTTTATAAAGCCAGCTTCGGAACGTTCCAAGATTAATTTCAAATTCTTCTGCAAATGCCCTGACTGTCATACCGCTCTGTTTATAAAGCTGTACCAGTTCCTCTTTTTCTTCTTTTGTTTTTTGTTGCATTTTTTACACCTCTACAAGAAGTGTAATACTACATGGTAATTTTATTTACTCTGCTTAAATTGGCGGATACGTAATATATTTGCTTTATGGCCAGTACAATATGTTGTGCTGGCTTTTTTATTACATACTGAAACAGTAAGTTATGATTTTATGCATGATGATTAAAGGATAATTCAATAACAATTGGTTCAAATAACAATATTTCTAGTTTTGATATTATTGTTGCAGAGCATTTGTCAAAAAAGTAAATGAGATCTGAAAAATATTTAAATAAAAAAAAATGCAAAAGTTAATATCTTTTTATTTAAAACTTGATATAATATAGCATATATGCTATATTATATAAGCTTATGCTTTATATCTTTTATCCAAAAGAAAATATTCATATTAATAAGTCTCAATTAGAAAAAGATATGCCATATATTGAATATAAGGATGAAGGTGGTTATGTAAGTAATGAAATTGATAATCTTTTTAAGAAAAGAAAATATAATTGGCTTTATTTGAAGGTTGTAGATTTTCTGGATAAGCTTGCTGATGAAGATGATTTATCAGCATATTTTAATCAAGACTTATTAAAAGGAATTGGTGATGGACTCATAGAAATGAGAATTCCTAAAACTGATAAGAAAGGCGTTTTTAGAATATATTATTGTAATTCAGAATTAAAAAGAGAGTGTGGTGCTTCTGTATTACTGGAAGCTGAATATAAACATGGTGATCCAATGAAAATTGAGTCTGCACGAAAAAGAAAAAGTGAGTATTTAGAGAAAATAAAGAAGGAAAAGAAGAATGGAAAAGATTGAAGATTTTGTAAAACTCAATAAGGCTCTTGCGTCATTTATGAACGATTTTTGTTTATTGAAAGAAAAAAATGATCTTTCTCAAAAAGAAGTTGCTGCATATGCAGGTACAACTCAAAGTGCTATATCTCGTATAGAAACAATGAATACAAATCCATCATATAAGGTTTTATCTAAGCTTTCTGAGGCTGTTGGAGGAAATCTGTATTTGACGCCAATGGGGGATATGTCAATTACAGTCCCTTTTGGAATGCAGGATAAAATTAAAACAATTGCTGATTCAAAAGGTATTTCTGTAAGAACTCTTCTTCTTCAACTTATTAAAAAGGAAATCTCTGAAAATTATACTGCTGAACTTGATGTTCAATCTTTAAGTGATTTGGATTTTAGTAAATATTCGGATTTTGAAACATTACCAAAATGTTATGAATCTTTAGATGAATTATGTGCATAGGAATGAAAAATGAATAACGAATACACAGAATTTGTAAAAGCCATAGAACTCTCAGCAGTTAATCTTGTTGAATCTCACGAAAAAGTTTTTTTTACTCCCTCAGATGCACAATTAGATAAAGTAAAAATTGATACTGAACATGCATATAATAAAGATGATCCAATAAATCAAGATTCAACTTTATTAAATAATCATAAGTATAAGTTTACTTTCTCTGTTGACGATAAACCATATTTTGTTGCTGAATACATTGTGTTTATTGCATTTACAATAAAAGATAAAGAAACTGTTGAGCGATTATTAAAAATAGAAGAAATCAAACAGATGTTTATTAATAAACAGATTGACAGATTGGTTTGGTCATATTTACGAGGAATTGTAATGGATGCCTTTAATAAACATTCATTAAGACCTATCCCATTACCTCTTTTGTGTTAAACTTTTTATTTGGGTGTTACGGGACAAAGAACTCGAAAAAAATTGTCCCGTAGAGGGACCAAGAAATATTGCAAATCTTGCGAATCAGATTCATGCAAAAATGATTCATATTTCTACCGATTATGTTTTTGATGGTTCTGGTTCTTCTCCTTATACAGAAGATATGCCGATTGCGCCGATTGGTGTTTATGGAAAAACAAAGGCTGATGGCGAAGCTGCTGTAAGACAGAATCTTAATGAGCATTACATTATCCGCACTGCATGGCTTTATGGCAGAAAATGTGCTTTACGCAATTTACTACTGTACCGACCTTGGTGAAATCACCTGGTGGGATTTTACAAATGAAATCAAAATGCAGGGAATTGAAGCTGGCTTGATTACTAATAAGAATTGTGTGGTAAATCCGTGTTCAACATCAGAATACCCAACTCCCGCTAAGCGTCCTGCTTATTCTGTTTTGAGCAAAGACAAGATTCAGAAGGCACTGGGAATTACGCTTCCGGATTGGAAAGAGAGTTTGAAAAAGTTTATAGATTCTGACCTTTTTGATAAATCTAGAATTATATAAGAGGACATAAATGGCATTTGAATTTAATACATGTAAATTATCTGATGGCACGGAAGTAAAAGGTCTTTACGAAATCCAGCCAAAAATCTTTGGTGATTCCCGCGGTTACTTTCTGGAAACCTACAGTGAGCGTGACTTTTTTGCTGCCGGGCTTACTATGAAGTTTGTTCAGGATAATCAGTCAAAATCTACTAAGGGCGTGCTGCGCGGTTTGCACTTTCAGACACAGCATCCGCAGGGAAAACTTGTTCGCGCTTTACAGGGCCGTGTTTATGATGTTGCCGTTGACCTGCGCAAAGGCTCTGCAACTTTTGGCAAATACTATGGTGTAATTCTTGATGCAGAAAAACAGAATATGTTTTATATTCCCGAAGGCTTTGCCCACGGCTTTTACGTTCTTTCCGACGAGGCCATCTTTACCTACAAATGCACAGACTTCTACGACCCAAAAGGCGAGGGCGGCCTCATGTGGAATGACCCCGCGATTGGAATTGACTGGAAAGCTATAGCACCTGACGTGAACCCTCTGCTGAGCGAGAAAGACGGCAAGCACCCGGCATTTGATGCGGCAAAGGATTATTTTGATTTGAATGGGAAGTGGATGGGAGTATAAAATAAATATTTCGATTCAGTGAAAGGCGGGGAAGTTCCTCGCCTTTTTTTATTGTAGTGTAATTCCTATGTTTTTTAGATATTCTTCACTGGTAGCCCATAAAACTTGACTTCTTAAATTATCTATAATAGTTCTATCTGTGGCTGAATCAATTTGAATGAGAGTATCAGTTATAACAACTTTTGTATTAATAAAAATAGTATAATCTGTATGAGCATAGTTAAATGATTTGTAAATCTCAATCGCTTTTTCTTTATCAAGAAATCCAGTGTTCTGATATGTGAGGATTATAGAAATATGTTCGGCAATAGATTTTGCATTTTCGATATTATGTAATAGTTCTTGCATATTTATAGATTATAAAATGATATTAAAATAATCTATAGTTTTATAAAACTTGTGAAAAAAAACTATAATTATGTTATATTTTTCTAAACAATATCGTAAATGTTATTGAATTATATAGTTTAATCTTAACCGTTCAATTAGAAAATATAGGAAGAACTATATAAACTGAAATCGTTGTTATTTTTATTTGACTGAACAGACAATTTTTTAGCTAAGAAATTATTTAATTTATTATAATATAACGAATTAAGAGCCGTATTCTTATTTGACTGTTATTTGACTGGAGTATACATGACAGACATAGAATTAAAAGAATTTTTGAAATTTATAACTCAAGAATACTCAGAAAATGAATGGATTGAATATAAACATAATTTTCATTCAAAAGAAGAAATTGGTGAACGGATATCTGCCTTGTCAAATAGCGCCTGTTTAAATAACAAACCTTTTGCATATTTAATTTATGGTATAGAAGATGGAACAAGAAAAATTTTAGGAACAGATTTTCGTGCTTTTACAAAAAAAGTTGGAAACGACGAATTGGAAATCTGGCTTAGAATGCACATTTCTCCAAGAATTGATTATGAAACAATAGAATTTGATTATGCAGAAAATGTTCATATTTCAATGTATAAAATTCCTGCAGCTGGCCGACAGCCTGTAGCATTCAATAATAAAACATATGTACGGGTAAATTCTGTTACAAAATTCTTAAGTGAATTCCCAGAAAAAGAAGCAAAAAATTGGCGAAATACTACAACCCAAAATTTTGAAGAAGAAATTGCAAAAGAAAATGTAGAAAAATCAGCTGTTTTTGATCTTCTAGATACACAGTTATATTTTGATTTAATGCAATTGCCATATCCTACTGATCAAAATGGAGTTATAGAACGATTTGAAAAAGAAAAACTTATTATAACGAATAAAGATAAATACAGTATAACAAATCTTGGAGCAATTCTATTTGCAAAAAGATTATAAAATTTTGATTTTTTGAAACGAAAAGCAATAAGAGTTATTTGTTACAAAAATAATAACAAATTAGAAACCGTTCGGGAAATAACAGGTGCAAAAGGTTACGCAGTGGGATTGGAAGGTCTTGTTGAATGGATAAATGGTCAACTTCCTGCAAATGAACAGATAGGAACAATTCTACGTCAGGATAAACGCATGTATCCAGAAATTGCGATTCGTGAATTAGTTGCTAACATGATAGTCCACCAAGACTTTTTTATTTCAGGTAATCCTATGGTAGAAATTTACAGTGATAGAATTGAGTTTTCTAATCCAGGAGTCCCAATAATTCAAAGTGATAGATTTATAGATGAATATGCTCCAAGAAATGATATATTAGCAGACATACTGCGCCGTATGCGTTTCTGTGAGGAAAAAGGTAGCGGTATGGATAAGGTTATTTTTTACAATGAACTTTATCAATTACCAGCAGTAAAAATCGATGTACAAGAAAATAGAACAATAGTTACATTAAATTCATATAAGACCTGGTCAGAAACAAGTAATGTTGAAAGAATGATTGCTTGTTATCAACATGCCTGCTTAAAATATGTTTCGAATGAACAGATGACAAATCAGTCTTTGCGAGAACGCTTTAAAATTGAAGAACAAAATGCTGCAATGGTTTCCAGAGTCATAAAAGCAACATTAGAAAAGGGGCTCATAAAAGAATTTGACCCAGAAAGCAATTCTCGTAAAAACAAAAAATACATTCCGTATTGGGCATAATAAATGGGAGAAATATTGAATGACTTCAAAAAAGAGAGAATTTATTCAGCAATATATTAATGAATTATATCGAAATATCTCAGACTATAGTGAGATGAATACAAATGAATTATATGATTCAATAACTAAGATAGTAGGTATTTTTTCAAAAGAATTTCCAGATTTAAAAGACTGTTTACATTTTAATAATTCAATGGCAGAAGTTGATACGCAAATCTTGATTGGATTATTAGAAAAAGAATTAATTGAAGATGATAATAATTCAGAATCGTTTGCTGATTATTCTATGAAAGACATAGAAAAATGTTACAAAAATCCTCTAATTTTTTTAAGTCATAGTTCTAAAGATAAAAAATATGCAGATGCATTGGAAAAGTTTATCACGGGACTTGGTGTAAAAGATAATCAATTAATATATACCTCACATCCATGTCATAAAATTCCATTAAATATGAATATTTATGAATATCTTCGACAAAATATTAATTAAAATGTTTTGATGTTAATTTTGTGGTCGAATGACTATTTAGAAAGTCCTGCCTGCTTAAATGAAATGGGAGCTGCTTGGGTAACACTATCAGATTACATTAATTTATATGTTCCAGATTTTGAATTTGGAAATCCAAAATATCACGATTGTGCAGTTGATAATAAAAAAATGGGAATTGTTTTGAATGGAAATCAAAATTGTAAGGCAGAAATGCTGGAGTTAAAGCAAAAGATAGTGGATTTGTTTAATTTATATAATGATGAACAAAGGAATACTGTTCTTATAGATACTTTCCTTGATGATATTAAAAAAGATATTGTAATGTAATTACAAGTTTAGATTTAAATGTAATTTTGTTAATAACGACAATTTTGGGTGTTACGGGACAAAGAACTCGAAAATTTGTCCCGTTGAGAGGGTAGCGGAAAACGCGGTTGGAGCGAGGGGGAGACTTCCCCCTCTTTTACAACATCAAGTGTTTATGGATCAAATAAAAAAGTTCCATATTCCACAGAAGATAAGGTTGATAATCCTGTTTCTTTGTATGCTGCAACAAAAAAATCGAACGAACTTTTTGCTCATGCATATTCAAAGCTTTATAAGATTCCATCTACAGGCCTGCGTTTCTTTACTGTTTACGGTCCTATGGGCCGCCCTGATATGGCCTATTTTAAGTTTACAAACAAACTTGTAAAAGGCGAGCCAATCCAGATTTACAACATGGGCGATATGTATCGCGACTTTACTTATGTTGATGATATCGTAACCGGCATTGTAAACGTAATGCAGAAAACCCCCGAAGAAACCGAAGATGGAGCTCCATACAAAGTTTACAATATCGGAAACAACAAACCTTCCAGCCTGATGAACTTTGTTGAGATTCTTGAAAAATGTCTGATGCGTGAAGGAATCATTTCTGAACCAGGCAAAAAAGAACTGTTACCAATGCAGTCGGGCGATGTTTACCAGACTTATGCTGATGTAAGTGAACTTGAACGAGATTTTGGTTTTAAGCCAAGTACTACGCTGGAAGAAGGTTTGGGGAAGTTTGCGGAGTGGTATAAGGGGTATTATAAGAGATAAATATTTACTTTTTTTTCTTTAATGGGGCCTTTCTATATATAAATATAGGAAGGCTTTTTTATTAGGAATCAGGATTAATGTGATTTAAATAATAAACTAAATAGGTTATAATAATAAAAAAGAAATGTTACTTGAGATTGTGGTTTGTAAAAGAAAAATTCATTGCGGACGGCAGTTCGTGAATGTCACAGACTATAAAAAGTTCTGACGAAACAATCAGGATCATTGTCTCTGTACTCGTTTTTTTCCTTGCTATCTGTAATCAATATTAGAAATTGTTATTTCTGGAATTGATGTTCCTGTTTTTTCACACATTAATTCTATTTGTTCTTGTAAATAAGGAATCCGGTTGGCAATATCAGTAACTTTCGGCCCAAGAATTATTTCTTTAATTTGAAGATAGTATTCTGGTATAACAAACAATTTTGGAATGGTATGATCTGTATGTTTAAAGTTTTTGTTTGTATTCGAAAACATGTAAAGAATACGAAGTTCTTGTTCATATGAATATGAATTATCTTTGAAAAGATATGGTAATTCTCCGAGAAGTTTTTCAAATGTATTATGTTCTTCGGGTTTTAAACTTTTTGCAATCGTTTTTAATTTATTGATGCAAACCTCTATTCGCGTTAGATTTTGGATTTGAGGATTATCACTTTTTCGTATACTATATCCATTTTTATTTTTGTTAATATAACAAACTTGATATAATGATTTGGATATATTTCTATTTTCAAAGAAAGTTTTTTGCCAATCTATTACTAAACAACAGCCTTGTGCATGATTCCCATACATTTCCCACATTGGTAGATAATCAATTTGTGATGTAAAACATTTTAAGAAGACATATGGAATATTCATTTTTTTTCGTTCCGTCGTTAATGTAGCTTTTTGATTAGATCCATATAAAAAATGCTTAAAACTTTTTCCTTCATTTGGATCATTCATGTACGATATATTCATAATTGCAGGTTTGCCTAGTTGTTCTTTTATTCCTGAAGGTAGCATAAATCCAAGCGTTTCAAGTGATGTGTAATAAGCTGATGGTGAAATGTTTTCTTGTGCTATGAGTTCATGTAGAATACATTTTACTAAGACTATTGTTTGAATATACAAAAATAATTTGTCATAATCTTTGCAATCTAATTGTAATAAAATTTGAAAATCAGAATTATTTAGATATGTTAGTTTTTCTAATATTCTTTTTTTGTATGAATGGCGAATTGAAGCGTGTTCTTTTGATAGTTGATATAAGATTGGTACTAATGTTATTTTGTATATTTGATATATAATTGTTTGAAGTATTCGAAATTCATTAGACGAAGTTTCCATTATATTGTGCGATTTATCTACTTCTAAGAAAAAGTTATTAGTTTTTGTTAGAATATCCGGATTATCTAAATCCTCATTGATAGAGAGAAAAATAGATTCATACATAGTGTATAGTTTTTCAATTTTGTTTGAAGTAATTGATTTTAAAATATCTTTTTGACTTAGCAAATTTCCAGCTGATAATTGCATTAAAATAGATACTGTCTGTTTTAAATTCTGTTTTTCATTCTTTGTTAATACTAATTCATCTTCGGTATAATCTATATATTCGTCATCTCCCCAATCAAGTAATGCTAAATTATATAGTTTGATTGTCTTCTGAATATCATTATTTATAAGTAAACATTTATCTCCAGCTTTTAAAAATAGCTTATCCAGTAATAGAGCTCTAACAATACGATATTCATCTGTATCTTCATCATAACTCTTTTTGTATTCTGATATTTTATCAATAACAGTATTTTCTAAATCAAAAGCAAACATGATTTCTGTAAATTGTTTAATATATTTTGAGTTATTTGATTCCCTGTATTCTAAATATTCAATGTAATGGTTATAATCGAGTTCCAGTGATTTTTTTAGAGTATTTATGTTTTCCTGGCTTTTTTCTTTGTCTGAAATCAATTCATGTATAATCCATGTAGCATGACTAAGAATATGTTTTTCTGTATCTGTATGAGATGGAAAGTCGTCATTATAATATTCTTTTTTTGAAAGCCCGTATTCTCCTATTTTATCAGTGCTCAATGAGAATTCGAAATCGCTTTTGTGTATCGTGCTATTCAGTGAAAAATCTAATGAAAAATAACTATTCATGTAATAATTCTATGATTCACAAAGATTTTTTTCAATAGATACTTTTTATTTAATTAGAGAACTATTAATTATTCTCATGATAATTATTGTCAATGCCGACGAGAAATTTCGGAAGTTTATCACTGGCAACGACAATTATTAAAATGAACATTTCATTTTGTAGTTTCTTTTCTAGAAATGTAGTATCATTTTTTTAGTAATTGTCTTTTCCTTTTTTGTTTGTGTTGTAACAAGCATGCTGGAATTTTCAATAACTTTTTTCTAATTCAAATTGTAAACTAAATTATACATTATCAAACTAATAGAGGTTTATCTGTGCATTATAAAGAAACTTTATTATGGAAGAAGTCATTAGATAATAATGAATACAGTTATCAAGAGTTGAGAGAAAGGTTAATTTCAGCGTTTAATAAAGCTCGAGATAACGCAAGTTTTATACTTGAAAAAATTCGTAATGATTTTCCGAATCTTACAGTACATGATATTAATCATGTTGATGGATTATGGCAAGTTGCTAGTGTTATTATTGGTAATGATTATGATGTGAACCCATTAGAAGGATTTGTCCTTGGGTGTGCTTTTTTGATGCATGATGCAGTTTTATCATATGATGCTGCTGGAGGTATTACTCATCTAAGAGAACTAATAGAATGGAAAGATTTCTATGAAGATTTCAAAGATAACGAATTATTAAAAGAAGAAGGTATTTTATATGAAACAGATTTTGCAACAATTCGTTATTTACATGCGAAAAAAGCTGAAGAATTATACCATCAGTTATTTAATAGAATAGATGGGGAAAGCTTTTATATAATTGAAGATAAAACTCTCCGAGACCATTATGGTGAAACAATTTGTAAAATTGCTGGTAGTCATCATTGGAATATAGATGATGTAGCAAAACTTGATGTTCAGTTACCTCCCAATTCTGAATATCCACAAGAATGGAGAATAAATTCATTAAAATTGGCGTGCATATTAAGATGTGCGGATGCAGGCCATATTGATGATGGACGAGCTCCAGATTATTTATTTGACTTGCTAAAGATTCATGGTGTTTCACGAAATCACTGGATAGCTCAGAATAGATTATCACAATTAGATTATGATATTAGTAACCCCGATAAAGTTCTTGTGAAATCAAATATCAGTTTTAAGGAAGAAGATTTTGCTGCTTGGAATGTCGCCTATGATGCGGTTCAGATCTTAAATCATGAATTACAATCTTCAAATGAATTACTAAGTAAGAAAGGTATTAAGACATTTAAGGCAAAATCTGTTTGTGGAGCTGATTCAAGGGAAGAACTTAGTAAATATATACATACAGTTGGCTGGGAACCTTATGATGCTTGTGTTCATATTAGTAATGTAGAAGAGTTAATCAAGAATCTTGGCGGCGAAAAATTATATGGAAAAGAACATAAGTTAGAAATTGTACTTAGAGAACTAATACAAAATTCAAGGGACGCAATAGCGGCAAGAAGAAAAATCGATTCTGATTATCGAGGATCCATTCATATCATGATTGAGGAAAGTGATGAGGGAATATGGATCTCTGTTATGGACGATGGTGTTGGAATGTCGGTATCAACAATAAAGGATTATTTCTTGAATTTTGGAAAGAGTTTTTGGGGTTCTGATTTAGCAAAAAGAGAGTATCCAGGATTAAAAGCATCAGGT
Organism: Treponema sp.; assembly: GCA_017617145.1. The sequence continues at coordinate 22,147 of JAFZWX010000205.1, forward strand.
TATAAATCAATAGGTCAGTTTGGAATTGGTTTCTATTCCATATTTATGGTTGCAGCTAAAGTTATTGTTCAATCTAGAAAATATGATTCTTCTTTAGATGAAAATATTGTATTGAAGTTTCCAACAGGACTTAGTTTAAGACCTATAGTTTCTCATAAAAGAGGTAATTCTTGTTGTTCAACAATAGTTAGATTTCTTATAGATAATCAAAAATGTGTATGGAATGAAAACTATAATATACAACCTGGCGTAACAGGATATTCATCATTTGATGTCCCTTATTCATCTGTAATCAAACATATTACAACAGGACTTGATGTTGATATCTATTATAAAGAACTTTCAAGTAATGAGATTAAAATTCATCAAAATATAAATGAGATTAATGAAGGAAGTTTGGATTTATTAAATTTGTTGATAGATATTACTTATGCTAACTTTAGAAATGATAATTCGTACTTCAAATACATAGAATCAAATTATAGACGATTAAGAAAAATAGAAATGAATGGGAAATTTTATGGTTTTGCTGCATTGAGTACTTTTTGGACATCTGGATGTACTTTCTTTAACATTGAAACTGTAAATGGATTAGCTAATGTCGATCCTGGTGGTAGAGAGGGGGATTTTCTAGGATTTTTAATAAATGAACCTCTGACTGCCAAACGAGACAATTTAGTTGAGAGTTTTGATAGGAAAGAATGGGCTAAAGACCAATATGAAATTCTTTGTAATAATTTATCAGAAGAAGATAAACTCTATCTTCCTTATGTACTTGGAAAATATGGAATTGATATGACTGATAGAATGAAACTTAAAGTCATGAATAAAAAGAGAATGTATATTCTTAATATTCAATATTTGATTAATTTTCTCTCAGATAATCAGATGAAATTAATTATTGGTTTGTCATCGTTTATGAATTATAATAGGGCTGAATACTATATAGATCAATTTCGTTCTTCCTTGAATCTGGATGACTCTGAGTTATTATTTATCCCAGTAAAAAATACTAATTTTCTTGATTTGACTGCAAATAATACTGATTTCCCAAATAATATACTATGGTGCTGTTAGAGCCCGCCGATTTCAGCCACACCTAAGTCCACCGAAAAAAGCCAAATTCAGGTTCAAATAAAAAAGCCATTATCAAATTAAATAAAACTCTCTAAACTGAAATAAACCAGAAACTCAGTCAGGGAGGAATATG
>JAFZWX010000206.1 GCA_017617145.1 Treponema sp.
ATGGGAATACGCAATTTGAGTATGAGCCCAAAAATGATTTCGAGTACAAAGGAATTGCTCAGCCGCTTTACGATTGACGAGTTCAAAGCAATTTCCGACAACAGGTTGAATAATATTTAGAGGAATTATGGCAAAAAAGAAGAAGCCGGATTTTTCACGGCCAAAGGAAGAACAGCAGGAAACCTCTCAAGACGGATTTTCAAAGGAAGTTGAATACGAAGGACTTCCTCTTGTTGTAATTGCAGGTCGTCCTAATGTTGGTAAATCTACCCTCTTCAACCGATTCCTTCACCGCCGTATTGCCATTACAAATGATCAGCCTGGTGTTACGCGCGACCCTGTAGAAGCAACTGCATTCTTAAACGACAAACCTGTTCATCTTGTAGACACAGGTGGTTATAAACTCACCCGCGACCTTGGAACAAAAGAAGCCGAGCTTGATGATTACGTAGTTGAGCGCTCGCTTGATATGATTGACCGCGCCGATGTTGTAATCCTGCTTTTAGATTCAGGCGAAATTACAGGCGAAGACGAAGAGTTCATCTTAAAAATGCGCCCTTACATGAACAAGCTCATAGCAGCAGTTAATAAAACAGAAGGCGGACGAAATGAAGCCGAAGCCTGGAACTATGCAAAATACGGCTTTGAACAGCTGATTTTTATTTCGGCAGAACATGGCGACAGAATAAGCGAACTCACCGATATGATTGTTGACCGCTGCGACTTCAGCAACGTCCGCGAACTTTCTGCAGACCGTCCTATTAAAATTGCAATTATGGGTAAACCTAACACAGGAAAGTCTACACTTTCGAACCGCCTAACTCACTCCGAAAAATCAATTGTCTGTGATTATGCAGGAACTACCCGCGATGTTGTAGAAGGAAACTTTGCCTATGGCGGAAAAAGCTTTCATGTTCTGGATACTGCGGGAATACGTCGAAAAGCACGCGTTCACGACGATGTTGAATATTATTCTGTAAACCGCGCAATCAAAACGCTGGACGAATGCGACATTGTTTTCCTTTTAATTGATGCCGTAGAAGGTCTTGCCGAGCAGGACAAAAAAATCTGTTCGCTTGCTTTTGAACGTGGACGCGGAATTATTTTTGTTTTGAATAAATGGGATCTTCGCGAAGATCAGGGCAACAAGGCTGTAAAAGCTGTTCGCGAATGGATAAACATAATGTTCGGTCAGATGGATTTTGCACCAATTCTTCCGCTTTCGGCACTTGAAGGAAAAGGCATTAAAGACCTGCTAAACACTGCAATTGATATGTACGAGCAGCTAACCCGCAAAATTGGAACTGCCTCGCTCAACAATGCACTTCAGGACTGGCTTGAACGCTACCCTCCTCCAGCAAGTAAAACTGCACACTTTAAAATCCGCTATATGACTCAGGCAAGCGTGAACCCGGTAAACTTTGTAATTTTTGCAACAAGACCGGAAGTTGTTCCTGAGCCTTATGTAACATATCTTAAAAACCGAATCCGCGAAGATTTAGGCTATGACCATATTCCTGTTCAGGTTGAATTTAAAGCAAGCCGCCAGAAGTGGGAAGACAGGGGGTAAACATGACTTATTCAATTGGCGAAGTTGAAGATTTAACAGGCATTAAAGCTCATGTTTTACGCTACTGGGAAGAAGTTATTCCAGGCTTTGCCCCGCAAAAAGATATGGGTGGTCGCAGAACCTACACACAGCGCGAAATAGAAATGATTTTCCGTTTGAAATATCTTATAAATGAAAAAAAGTTTACTGCCGAAGGAGCAGGTCAGCAGCTTTTAGAAGAAGCGCAGGCCTTGGAAGAAAACGCAGATTTAATCCGCCAGATTCACGAGGCCCGCACCGAACTTTCGCAGATGTATCTTGCAATTAAACATCAATCTCAAGACGGCGACCAGTAGGCTCGTACTTGTAGTAGCGTACTCCTGCCGCATTCATAAGCCTTTTTGATGCTTCTACGCTTGGTGTTCCGTCATATTTGTTATCTGCATAAACAACAGTTTTAATTCCAGCCTGAATAATTGCCTTTGCACATTCGTTGCATGGGAACAGCGTTACATAAATCTTGCAGCCTTCGAGTGAACCGCCGCGATAATTCAAGATTGCATTAAGTTCGCTGTGACATACATAAGCATATTTTGTTTCCAGAGTGTCGCCTTCGCGTGCCCAAGGAAATTCATCATCTGAGCAGCCGCGTGGAAAACCGTTGTAGCCCATTGAAAGTATCTTGTTGTCTTCACTAACAATGCAGGCGCCTACCTGACTGTTCGGGTCCTTAGACCTGAAGCCAGCAAGTTTTGCCACTCCCATAAAATATTCATCCCAAGAAATGTAGTCGCTTCGTTTTGGTGTTAATACTGACATTTTTTATCTCCTGCTTTTATGTCATTGTCGGGCTTGACCCTTTTTTGTCATTGTCGGGCTTGACCCTTTTTTGTCATTGTCGGGCTTGACCCTTTTTTGTCATTGTCGGGCTTGACCCGACAATCTATTTTTCAAGAAAGATTCCCGTGTCAAGCACGGGAATGACACTTCTTTTTTACACTAAGAATTTATCCTTAATAACTTTTTCTTCTTCCTGTGAAAATCCCAGCTTCTGCTTAAAAAATTCATCCAGCGAACCAAAATCCTTTTCAAGCCGGTTAAGCGAAGCTTTTATAAAATCGGGCTCGGCCATAAAATAATGCTTGATTTTATGTGCCAGCTTGTGATTTCCTCTTGTCAAAAGCAGCCCAAGATAAGCCATGTTTGCCTTAAACTGAACATGCATGTTTGTAAGCAGATAGTCATGAATAACTGTTGCACGGTCTACTCCTAAAAATGACAACAGCAATGCCGCAATTACACCAGTTCTATCTTTACCGGCCGTACAATGAAAAACAACTGCAAATTTTTCAAGCGGTAGCTGCAGTATGTATTTCAAAATCTTTACAACATTATCAAGACTTTCTGCAGTTACCATGCTAACATACAAATCTTCCATGCGTGGCATCATTATAAGGCTTTTCATGCTGCGTACTTTTTTTTCATGACTTATACCGGCAACTGCTTCACTAATCACCGGCATATGAACAATTTCAACACCATCAATAAGAACATCAGGCTTTTCGGTCATTTCTTTCTGGGTGCGCAAATCTATGATTGTTTTAAGATTATATTGTTCCTTAAGGATTTTTATACCAAGCACGGTTGGGTCAAAAAGTGTTGTACCGCGAATAAGCATGTGCGGCTTTATAGTTCTGCCGTCTACAGTTTTGATACCTCCCAAATCGCGATAATTCTTCAAACTCTTCTGCCTGATAATTTCCATAGTATTATTAGTATATCACACTTTTTTTTCTTGACAACTAAATAAAACTGTTATATTGTGTATATACAATATACACAAGTTGAGGTGCTTATGAACTTAATTGAAATTCGCGGACTGTGCAAAAACTTCCCTTCGTTCCAGCTGCAAAATGTTGACATCACTCTGGAAGAAGGCATTATTATGGGAGTCATTGGCC
>JAFZWX010000207.1 GCA_017617145.1 Treponema sp.
ACCTCTTCGATTCCAAAGCAGTAAAGATGCAATGGCCCACAATTTTGCGCTTGTTACAGAAGAGCGTAAATTAAACGGAATGTTTGGTAAAGATACAATTAAGTTTAATACTGTAATTACAAATCTTGAACAGTATAAAACCTACGGAATCCTTTCTGAACGAAAAATGGCCGAAGCTGCAACTCGTGAAGTTGCTGTTATGCGAACAAAATGTACTTCAATAGAAGAAAACATTACTGCACTTTCTGGTGGAAATCAGCAGAAGGTTATCATTGGAAAATGGCTGGAGCGAAAACCAGACATCTTCTTAATGGATGAACCAACCCGTGGTATTGATGTTGGTGCCAAATACGAAATCTATCAGCTGATTATTAAAATGGCTAAGGAAGGCAAAACTGTTATTGTAGTTTCAAGCGAAATGCCAGAGATTCTTGGTATTACAAACAGAATTGCAGTTATGTCAAATCACCGGTTGGCAGGAATTGTTAATACAAAAGAAACGAATCAGGAAGAGCTTCTGCGCCTTTCTGCTAAATACTTATAATTTAAAAGAGGTAAAAAAATGGCAGATTTTAATGAAGAAATAGAACAGCTTCAGTCTCAAAGCCTTAAACAGCTTGAACAGGAAATTGCAGCAAAAACTGTAAAGCCTTTAAATGAGGATGAAGTTCTTAAAAAATATCAGGAACAACTCGCTCAGCTTCGTGCAGATTCTTCAAAAAAAGCAGAAGCAAAAGCGGTTTCTAAAAAAGCAGTTGCATATGCAAACATCGTTTCCCAGGCTTATATAAATCAGGTAAACGAAGAACAGACTGCTTTAGAAAACCAGTACAAAGAAGCTTATAAAAAGCGTGTAGCCGATATAAAGGCTTCAACGGCAGACCGTATTTCAAGGCTTTCAAGCAAAGAAGAAATTAATGTTGCAAAATACGAAGGCGATTCAGCACTTTTTGATACAAAAAATAAATTCCAGAACGAAATTGCAAAGTGCAGGGGAGCAAAAAATCAGGCATATATAGATCATGTAATGTTCAACCGTGCTCTTCGTGACGGAAGAACAAATCTTAAAGAAGACATGACCATGAACTGGAAGAACTATATCAACAACTTTAAGATGTCTAAGTTCATGCTCGATAACGGCTTGTATGTTGCAATCCTTATTTTCTTTATTGTATGTGTAATCATTGCTCCTCTTTCGGGAAACGGTCAACTGTTTTCTCTTCCAAATATTCTTACAATTCTTGAACAGTCATCAACACGAATGTTCTATGCACTTGGTGTTGCAGGTCTTATTCTTATTGCCGGTACCGACTTGAGTGTTTGCCGAATGGTTGCTCTTGGTTCTGTAACAACAGGTCTTATCCTGCATCCTACAAAAAATATTGTAAGTTTCTTTGGAATGGAACCTTGGGATTTTACAGGACTTCCAATGGCAGGTCGACTTGCAATGGCACTTTTCCTTTCTATTACATTGTGTGTTTTATTCTCAAGCTTTTCTGGATTCTTCTCTGCAAAGTTTAAGATTCATCCGTTTATTTCAACACTTTCGGCACAGCTCATTATTTACGGACTTTTGTTCTTTGGTACAAGTGGAACTCCAGTAGGTTCTATTGATCCGAAGGTAAAGGATTTAATTGGTGGCCGCTGGATTTTAGGAGAACTCAACGGAGATTACATAACGTTCCCTAAACTGATTATTCCTGCGATTATAGCAATTTTTGTTGCCTGGTTTATCTGGAATAAAACAACCTTCGGAAAGAACATGTATGCAGTTGGTGGAAATGCCGAAGCAGCTGCAGTTAGTGGTATAAATGTATTTGCCGTAACAATGGGAATCTTTATTATGGCAGGTATTTTCTATGGTTGCGGGGCCTTTCTTGAAGCTTTCCGTGCAAATGCAAGTGCGGGAACAGGACAAGGCTTTGAGCTTGATGCAATTGCGGCCTGTGTAGTTGGAGGTATTTCTTTCAACGGTGGTATTGGTAAAATTCGTGGAGCGGTAATTGGTGTAATTATCTTTACAGGCCTTACTTATTGTCTTACCTTCCTGGGCATTGATACAAACCTTCAGTTTGTGTTCAAAGGATTAATTCTTATAGCCGCAGTTGCGCTTGATAGTGTTAAATACTTGAAACGTAAATAAATATTTTCAATCCTCTTTTTTAAGTTACCTGCAGTCCTGAAGTGGTTTGGGATTGCAGGTTTTTTTTATTTATTGATTGTGGTATAATTGCCGTATATGAATGGTAATAATTTCAGAACTTTAGGAATATATGCAGACGGAATGGTTTTACAGCGCAATACTGTAAACTGTATTTTTGGTGATGGTGCTGATGGAGAAGTCAAGCTTTCTTTTAAAGATGTGACTGTAACTGCTGCGGCCGCTCCCGATGGTACCTGGAAAATAGAATACAACCCTGGCGAAGCTGGCGGACCCTTTGAGTTGAAACTTGAAAGCGCCGGCTCCACCATAACATTCAAAGATGTATGGGTTGGCGAGGTGTGGGTAAATTCCGGTCAGTCAAATGCACAGCTTCCTATGGATCGTCTTCGCTATAGTTATCCTCATGAAATGCGTTTACCAAAAGATAATAATATCCGCATGATTACTGTGCCAATCACTTTTTCTTACGACGGTCCAAAAGATAGTGTAGAAAATCCAACCTGGATTTGTGCAAGTCCCCAGACGATTCATCTTATGAGCGGTACTGCATACTTTTTTGCAAGCAATCTTTCTAAAGAACTTGGAGTTCCTGTTGGAATTATAAATGCAAGTCAGGGTGGTTCGCCAATTACTTCGTGGATGAGTGAAGAGTCTTTAAAGCAGTTAGGTAAAACTAACTATCTTAAGCAGCTTGAAAAATGGAGAAAACCTGGAGCTGTAAAAGAGCAGCAGGAACGCGAAATGCGTGCAGCAACTGAATGGCAGAAAAATCTTGAAGCAAATGATATTGGTTTGAATGAAAACTGGGAAAAGCTTTCGTTTCAGGATATTGCTCAGGACCCGCTTTGGAAGGACTGTTTTATTCCGAATAATTTTTATGATCTTAAAGAAGGCGGGGTGTGCTGGTTTAAAAAAGAAATTGAACTTACAGATGCAGAATACACTTTTCTTACAAGATTAGATGAACCTGTTCGCTTGTGGCTTGGTGTAATTGTAGAATCAGACAAGGCCTGGGTAAATGGAGTTTATTGTGGTGAAACAGGTTATTGTTATCCTCCGCGCCGATACGTTATTCCAAAGGATGTTCTTCACCCTGGAAAAAATACAATTACAATTCGCGTTGTAAAAACAAACCAGACACCAATCCGATTTTACGAAGATAAAACTTATGCAATCTTTACTTCAAAAGAACGCTTTAGTCTTGATGGTGAATGGAAAAAGCGTGTAGCCTGTGATGCTCCAAACAGACCAGGTTCAACCTTTTTTGAATGGCAGCCTACAGCCCTTTATAATTCCATGCTTGCTCCGGCGTTTAATTATGCAGTTGCAGGAGCTTTGTGGTATCAGGGGGAATCGAATACCTGGGGTGCCTTTGAATATGCTGAACTTTTAAAAACAATGATTGCAACCTGGCGCGAAAAGTTTATTTATGCTAAAAAGAATATGCCTGTTGTAGTTGTCCAGCTTCCAAAGTGGGGCGACGGCTACAAGGACGAACAGCGAAATTACCCCGAAGACTGGGCATGGCTTAGAAAGGCACAAGCCGATGGAGTTGCTGCAGCAGGTAATGCCGCTCTTGCTTCTATGGTCGACGCCGGTGAATGGAATGACCTTCACCCCGAAGACAAAATTGTAGTTGGAGAACGCTCCGCCCGCGAAGCCCTTCGTCTTGGTTATGGAATTGAAAGTGACACTGCCCCTGTTATGAAAGATTTTACAGTTACCACCGACAAGGTAAAAGTTCGTTTTGACCAGGAAGTTATAATGAACAATTCCGAACTTGTTGGAGTAGAAGGCTTGTACTTTGTTTGCCGCCGCGAATCAGATATGCCGTTTGCCGGAAACGACAGTCTTCATATAAAAGCAAAAGGAACTGTAGTTGGACCGGACACAATAGAAGTGGAAATCCCATCGCAAATAAAAGAAAGCGGATACCCAATAAAAGAGCTCCGCTACCTGTGGACCAACTGCCCCGAATTTGTAACGCTGTATTCTAAATCCGGATTACCTGTGCAACCATTTATTGTCGGGTTGTAAGAACCAATTGCGGCGAGGATGTGCTGTCAGCGTGCAAACTCCCCCTTCGTCCTGTTTGCGCGCTGACAGCACATCCTTGACGCTACATGTTTATTCCCTACCATCCCAACAATAAGTGCACAGCTTGCAATGATCAAGCCCCGTACTGTCCAGCATATCATCAAGGCGGTGATAACGCAGGGTAGTAAAGTGCAGCTGCTTACAGATTTCCTGAAGCATTGCTGCATATTTAGGACTGTCAGGATTTGCGTATTCCTGTAAAACTTCATCAGTAACGTTGTCGCCTTCAAACTGCTTGATTATGCGGCGAGTGATTAAATCCATTTCTGACTTAGAGCGGCTGAAGTTTAAGTATTTACAGCCAAACAAAAGTGGAGGGCAGGCAGGGCGTACATGAACTTCCTTTGCACCTGAGTTGTAAAGGAATTCTGTAGTTTCGCGAAGCTGTGTTCCACGGACAATTGAATCATCAATTAAAAGAATCTTTTTACCTTTAATAAGCGACTGAACAGGAATAAGCTTCATGTGAGCAATAAGGTTTCGCTGTTCCTGGTTTGTTGGCATGAATGAGCGTGGCCAGGTTGGTGTGTACTTAATGAAAGGACGTGCAAAAGGAATGCCACTTTCGTTTGCGTAGCCAATGGCGTGGGCTGTACCGGAATCCGGGACTCCGGCAATGATATCCGGCTCAACAGAACCCTTGTCGCGTTTTGCAAGATATTTTCCGCAGTTGTAGCGCATTGATTCAACATTTACGCCTTCGTAGCTTGCGGTAGGGTAGCCGTAGTAAATCCAAAGGAAGGTACAGATTTTCATTTCTTTGCCAGGCTGCTGAAGAATTTCATATCCGTCTGGAGTCAATTTTACAATTTCTGCAGGTCCAAGTTCGTGGCAGTCTGTGTAGCCAAGATTTACATAAGCAAAGTTTTCAAAAGAAAAACAGTAAGCACCGTCTTTTTTACCAATCTGAAGCGGAGTTCGTCCAAGCTTGTCGCGGGCTCCGTAAATGCAGTCTTTTGTAAGGACGAGCATTGTGATTGAGCCTTTGATTTTTTCCTGAACATATTTAATTCCGTCAACAATTGTTTTTTCGTGATTAATAAGGGCAACAATGAGTTCAGTCTGATTTATTTCGCCGCCGCTCATTTCAAGGAAGTGTGTATAGCCTGAGTCCAGAACTTCTTTTACAAGTTCATCTTTATTTGTAACAATTCCTACAGTTGTAATTGCCCAGCTTCCTAAGTGTGAGTTTACAAGCAGAGGCTGAGGCTCGTAGTCGCTTATACAGCCGATTCCAAGATGGCCGTGCATTTCTTCAATGTCAGTTTCAAATTTTGTACGGAACGGAGAGTTCTGGATATTATGAATTGAACGCTCAAAACGTCCTTCGTCAGAATAAACAGCAAGTCCACCGCGTCGTGTTCCCAAATGTGAATGATAGTCAACACCAAAAAATAAATCTAAAGAACAGTCTGATTTTGAAGCAACACCAAAAATGCCACCCATATAAGGCCTCCGGAATCTTCTCTCTGAAGTTTTCAGTATAGCGAAATGCACATTTTTTTGCTATATTATGCGTATGACAAAAATCCTTTTCATTTGCCACGGAAACATCTGCCGCTCTCCTATGGCCGAATTTGTTATGAAAGAACTTGTGCGCCGCGCAGGTCTTGAGGATGATTTTTTAATTGAATCAGCAGCAACAAGCCGAGAAGAGCTTGGAAACGACATGCATTACGGAACACGAACAAAGCTCCGCGAAATGGGCATTCCTTTTACCCGCCGTGCCGCCCGTCAGATCAGACCAGATGATTACGACCGCTACGATTACCTTGTTGCCATGGACGATGAAAATCTTTATTACATGAACCGCTGTTGGGGTGGTGACCCAAAAAACAAAATAAGAATGCTTCTTTCGTTTGCAGGCAAAAACCGCGATATAGCCGACCCCTGGTACACCGGCAACTTTGACCAGACCTACGAGGATGTCCTGGAAGGGTGCCAGGCTTTTTTAGCGTCATTGCGAGGAGCGTAGCGACGCGGCAATCCATTTTATACAATTTACATCGCTTTTTTTACTATCAGAATCCGAATTTGTGCCTTATAATGGAATTAGTCATGTTCGGGCTTGACCCGGACATCTGTTTATAAGAAAGATTGTCGGGTCAAGCCCGACAATGACACAGGGGTTTGTATATGAAAAAATTAGGTTTTGGTTTAATGCGGCTTCCTTATTCGGAAGACAAAACTTGGGGAAACATTGACCTGGAAAAGACCCGCGAGATGATTGACGCTTACATGGCGCAAGGTTTTTCTTATTTTGATACTGCGTGGGTTTATCACGGTGGATTTTCGGAAAAAGTATTTGGTGAACTTGTTGCAAAAAGATATCCGCGCGAAAAGTTTCAGGTAACTACAAAAATGCCTTTGTGGGGAAAAACAGATCCGGCCGACCTTCAGAAAACCTTTGACGAACAGCTTAAAAAATGTGGCGTAGAATATTTTGATTATTATTTTCTGCATGCTCTGAATAAGGATGTTTATGAAACTGCAAAAAAACTTGGTGCTTTTGAATGGATGCAGAAAATGAAGGCCGAAGGAAAAATCAAACATCCGGGATTTTCTTTTCATGACAATGCCGATGTGCTGGACATGATACTTACAGAACATCCGGAAACAGAGCTTGTTCAGCTGCAGATTAATTACATAGACTGGGAAAGCGACAACGTTCAGAGCCGCAAATGTTACGAGGTTGCCTGTAAGCATGGGGTACTGGTTTCAATTATGGAACCAATAAAGGGTGGAAGTCTTGCTAATATCATGCCTGATGCCAAAAAGATTTTTACAGATTTTAATCCAGATGCAAGTGCTGCCAGTTGGGCTGTAAGATATTGTGCAAGTCTTGATAATATCCTTGTAGTACTTAGCGGTATGAGTAATATGGAACAACTGCAAGATAATATGAGCTACATGAAGGATTTTGTCCCATTGAACGCAGACGAGCAGACCTGTGTTCAGAAAGCCTGCGACCTCATAAAATCAACAATTGCAATTCCTTGTACTGCCTGCCGCTACTGTGTAGACGAAACAAACGGCGGTTGTCCTATGAAAATTAATATTCCACGCTTCTTTGAACTATACAACGAAACCAAACGCTATGGTGTTGCTTCGTATAAATGGCATTACAATATGGCAAAGGGCAGTGACGGAAATCCAGCTGAATGCATAGGCTGTGGTAACTGTCAGGGACATTGCCCGCAAAAACTTGAAATTATTGAACTGCTTAAGGAAGTTGTAAAGACTTTCGAATAAAAAAAAAGCTGCCCATTTTGTTTGGACAGCCTTTTTTATGGATTGCTTCGCACTTTGTGCTCGCAATGATGTTTTGTATTAGTACATTCCACCCATATCAGGAGCAGGGGCTGGTGGTGCCTTTGGTTCAGGAATATCTGTGATTGCACACTCTGTTGTGAGCAAGGTTCCTGCAACGCTGGCTGCATTCTTCAAAGCAGAACAAGTTACCTTTGCAGGGTCGATAATTCCGGCTTCGAGCATGTTTACCCACTTATCAAGACGGGCATCGTAACCAATACCTTTCTTTTCGTTCTTGGCGCGTTCAGCAATTACGCTTCCGTCCAAACCTGCATTTTCTGCAATCTGGCGGATTGGTTCTTCAAGTGCACGGCGTACAATCTTATAACCAACCTTTTCATCTTCGCTCAAATCTTCAGGAATTGTTGCAAGTGCCTTAGCTGCTTCAATCAAAGCCATACCACCACCACTTACAATACCTTCTTCAAGGGCTGCACGGGTAGCTGCAATTGTATCTTCTACGCGGAACTTCTTTTCCTTCATTTCTGTTTCTGTGTTAGCACCAACGCTGATTACAGCAACTCCACCTGCAAGCTTTGCAAGTCGCTTCTGAAGCTGTTCCTTATCGTATGTAGATGTAGATTTTTCAATTGCGTTCTTAATTTCGGCAACGCGGTCTTTAATTGCCTTGTTGCTGCCGGCACCACCAACAATTGTAGTGTTGTCCTTGTCAATCTTAATAGACTTTGCCTGACCAAGAACTTCTGTTCCGCAAGATTCAAGCTTAAGTCCAACTTCTTCGCTAACTACAGTACCACCAGTCAAAATTGCGATATCCTGGAGCATATCCTTACGTCTGTCGCCAAAGCCAGGAGCCTTAACTGCACAGCACTTGATTGTTCCACGAATTGTGTTCAAAACCAAAGTTGTAAGAGCTTCGCCGTCAACATCTTCACAAATAATTACAAGTGCGCGTCCTGCATTTGCAACTTTTTCCAGAATTGGAAGCAAATCTTTCATTGCGCTAATCTTCTTGTCGTAAATCAAAACGTAAGCATCGTCAAAATCGGCTTCCATGCGTTCGCGGTCTGTTACAAAGTAAGAAGAAATGTATCCGCGGTCAAACTGCATACCTTCTACAGTATCAACAGTCATTTCCATGTTCTTTGATTCTTCTACA
>JAFZWX010000208.1 GCA_017617145.1 Treponema sp.
AAACACAGGTACAATCACCCGCCAGCACTTAGGATTTTTGACTGCCGCTGCAAACGCAAACTTCAACACTCTGGCCAGCGAAGTTTCTAGCTTAGTTTACTTCCTTGACCACGAATACAAAGTTGTAGAAAGCGAAGACCCAAGATTCATTCCAGGACGCCAGGCAGCATTGATGGTAAACGGAAAGCAGGCTGGTGTATTCGGCGAGCTCCACCCACAGGTACTCGAAAACTGGGGAATTACAACTCCATGTGTAGCCGGTGAGCTGGATCTTGAAGAGTTGATATAGTTGGCCCGCGACCCACTTTACGACACATACGCAGTTACTCTTTATTTAGATTCTCAAACAAATGAATTAATTCTGGAAGCCATGCGCGATATTGCAGTTACAACCGGTAACAACTACATGCTGGATAATTCTGTACCGCCACATCTTTCGCTGGGATTGTTTCATGCAGAAGAAAAAAAAGCCAGTGAAATGGAAAAGTTGTTTGGACAGTTTGCAGAAAGCCTTAAGTCAAACAGCGCCGGCCTTTCCCTGAACTTCAACGGCCCGGATAACTTTGCAGACAAAGTAATCTTTTTAAGTGTCGCCCGTGACAAACCTCTTATGAAATTAAACCGTGACCTGCACCAGTTATTCCTCCCCCATTTTGAAGCCGGCGACAACCGCAACTATCTGCCAGAAAACTGGGTTCCGCATATTGCACTGGCGGTAAAGCTCGATGCACAACAATTCGCAAAAGGCTTTTCAATTGCAAAAAGATTCCCACTTCCAAAATCAGCAAAAATCACTTCGGCTACGTTAGCTAAGTGTAATCCGTATAATGAGGTGCTGAAGTACACAATTTAATACATAAGTATCTTGATAGTGTTTTAAAAAGGTATTCAAATTAACAAATTTACGGCTAAATTGATGCTTGTAGTGCATTTTTAGCCGTAAATTATTAGTAAAAACAAGCATAATTACAAAATGAAAAGGGTATTTTCCTACAAATACGGCTAATTGCTTTATAAAAAATAGATTTTAGCCGTAATAGGAACAGACATATTGGCTTTTTATTTTTCGTTTACGGCTAAAACAACGCTTGCTTCAACAGTTTAGCCGTAAATTAAACACTTATTCCTAAGATAGGACATCGCAATTTGCGATATTCTAACAATATTCCCCCCACTCGCAGCCAATGTGACGGGCTTCAATTTCGTCAATTAATTGCAGGCGGTTTTGGTGGCTGCTGAATAATCCCTTCTTTTTCCAAAGCTTTACTGTACCTGTTCCGGTGCCGCCATTCCAAAGTCGGTTGTGGCGTTTGGCACCGTCTGGGGATTCGTAATTTACAAGGAGCATCTGGGATTTTGGGCATTCTACGCTTGTTTCCATTACGGCTTTTGAGGTTTCCTGGCGGACATACCATATGATTTTGTCGTCTGTTTCGCGGCAATCAAATTTAGTGCGGCAGCATGTCCAGAATTTTGAAAAATTGAACTCGTATGATTTTCCTTCGTACCAGAAATCACTTAAAAGCTTGCGATTCATGGCAATACCAAAGGCTTTCGGGCGACCGCCTCCAATATCAAAAACTGAATTGGTAAGTCGTTTGCCTGTCAATTTGCTTGTTAAATCACATGACGAAAGCCACACCCAAGGGGAAGTAAAATCGGCACCCCAGTTTTTGTCGGCATATCCAAACGAACGTTCGTTAGCAACGATATACTTCTCGCCATTAGCGATAATCGTTCCAGAATATTCAGACTTCATTCCTTCTGCGTGCCAGTACATTTCAAAGGCTTTGAGTTTGCGGAACAAGGTGCCTGCACCGTATCCTACATTAAATGCAACCTTCTTTTGAACCTGAATATCCCATTGCATTGAACCGGAATTACACATCCATTCGGGGTGAGCAGCGGCATCGGTTTGGGAAATATCTATCGCTCCACGAAGCTTTGTTTCACTTGCAGAACAATCCCCAGCCTCTAAAAAATATCCGCCAGCACCAGCTCCAACCTTGGCTTCCTTCCACGAAAAAAACCTGTGAAGCTGAGTTGCGTCATCACCCCACCAGCCGCACTTTACCATAACGTAACTTGGTCGTAAGCCTTTTTCTCGGTTTTCGAGGAGTTGTCCTAAAACAGGTCCTTCCTTCTGCCCCGCAAGAGCCGGATTACAGGTAAAATATTCAATAAAAAAAGTGCGCTCTTCTCCGGTTTTTTCGTTTACACCAGTAAAATTATGCCACCACCAGTCATAGCCCTTTTTGGCAAATCGTCCATCGAGCATCCAATAGTTTCGTTTCAAATCTGATTTATTCATAATTTTAAAGATAATAATTTAAAATTAAAAAGGCAAACACATTTGTGCAAACAAATTTACCAGATAAACGGAATTACACGAAACTTCACTTTTTGCTTGTACTCTTTATATCCTGGCAATCCTTCTTCCAGAACTTTTTCTTCATTTTTAATGCGCATGGCAATAATCGGAAAATACAAAAGCATAATTGCAAACGATATAATTGAACCCAAAACCAAGGGCATTGCTAAAAACAAAAACAACGTTGTCATATACATCGGGTGACGTACAATACCATATAAACCTGTATCAATAACCTTCTGATTTTCCTGAACTTCAACTGTTCGTGAAAGATAAGTATTCTCGCGCAAAACTTCTGCATACAAAACATACGCCAAAAGAAAAACTCCAGCGGCAACATAAGAAACAACCTTTGGCAAAACAATCCACCCAAAACGGTAATTCAACCCTGCAACAACGAACGCCACCAGGAACATCAAACCGCTCAAAGCAATTACAGCCTTTTGTTCCTTCTGTTCTTCTTTTGCATTAAGGCGTTTTGCAAGCAATTCTGGATTTTTAAATATCAAAACAATACCTGCAAAAAACATTGGAATAAACAAAATGCCAAGCAAAAGCCAGGCCTCAAAAAACTTAAAGCTTCCGGCGGGAACAAAAAGCAGTGCACCAAGCACAACAACCCCTGAAAAAAATTTAACTAAGCCTTGAAAAAACAATTTTGCGTTCATTAAAGTTCCTTGGGAAATTGCAAAGAAAAACTGCTTCCTTTTCTAATTTCACTTTGTACTTGAATTTTGATATTTAAAAGACTAGCGGCTTTTGTGCAAAGATACAAGCCTAGTCCACTTGATTTTTCGTTGAGACGCCCGTTTGCTCCTGTGTATCCTTTTTCAAAAATGCGCGGAAGATCTTCTGGCGCAATACCAATTCCTGTATCGCTTACAGAAAGAATTCCCTCTGACATCTTTATAGAAACAGTCCCTGCCTTTGTATATTTAATTGCGTTTGAAACAAGCTGCTCTAAAATTAAACAAAACCATTTTTTATCTGTAAGAATCTTTTCCTCACAACCGTCGTAATCAAGCTTGAGTTTTTTGTAAATAAACTGAGAAGCAAATTTTCGGATAACCTCGCGGATTAAATCATCAAGCGGATATTCCTTAATTACTAAATCGGTTGAACTGCTGCCCAAACGCTGATATGCCAGAACCATATCGGTATATTGTTCTATACGAAAAAGTTCCTCCTGAAGAGCAGATGCATCAAAATTGTTAGATTTGCCTAACTCAAGCTTCATAACAGCGATTGGAGTTTTTATTTGATGAACCCAGGTTGTGTAAAAATCCTGAGTTTCTTTCTGCGCATCCGAAAAATCTGCAGTTATCCGTTCAAGCTCTTCACCAAGCTTTTTAATCATCTGAATAAAATCGGCAGTAGAAAGATTTTGCGTTTGCGGAAAATTATTCCAATCGCATAAAATATTATTTAATTGTTGTTCTCTGATTTCGGCATTCTTAGATTCCTTAATAAACTTAAAAACAAAGGCGCAGATCAAAAAGAAAAAAGAAACTGCTATTACATAGAAAAAGGGCTCCAGACTTAGTTCATAAAGAGAGAACACAACAAAAATCAAAACAACATTAATAATGTAAACAAAAAGAGGAATTACAAACTGCTTTAAACAATCTAAAAGAACTGCGGTTTTTCTTTTCATACAAGCATATAACCTATTCCTGATTTTGTAACAATGACTTCTGTCAGTCCGTTTTCTTCAAGCTTTTTTCTAAGGCGGCCAACATTAACTGTAAGAGTGTTTTCTTCTACATAAATATCGTTTTGCCAAAGAGCTTTCATCAAATCATCGCGGCTTACAAATTTGCCTTTGTTATCAATTAAGAACAGCAGGATTCTAAGTTCATTTTTTGTAAGTTCAATTTTTTTGTCATTGAAAATTACACAGGCTTCGGCAGGTTTTAAAACAGCTCCGTGAAATTCAAGACCACCCCCTGCTTCTGATATTTCATAAGTACGGCGCAACACAGCCTGGACCTTTGCATTCAAAACCATCGGATCAACAGGCTTTGCAATAAAATCGTCGGCACCAAGACTTAATGCAGTAACTATGTTCATGTTATCTGAAGCAGATGAAAGAAAAACGACAGGAACTTTTGAAAGCTTGCGTATTTCGGTGCACCAGTGAAAGCCATTGTAATACGGAAGTTTTATATCAAGCAAAACAAGCTGCGGTTCATACTGTAAAAACTCATTGGTGACATTCCGAAAATCGGTTACTGTTTTTGTTTCGTTTCCGTATTCGCCAAGAGTTTTTTCAATTGCCGCAGCCAGTGCGTTGTCATCTTCAACCAGAAGTATTTTATACATGCCGCTCCTTTAGTGTACAATCTTATAATATGTTTTTGCAGTGATTGAGTAAATAACTACATACACAAAAGCGAACACTAAAAAGGTAATGGTTGTGCACAAAACAAAGAGCGAAATTTTTGGCAGCAGCAAAAGGTTAAGCAGTCTGTTCAAAAGCGGGAATGCAAAACAGATATGAATTCCTGCAACTACAAGCGGCAAAAAGAATACAAGCAGAATCTGATTTTTGATACTTCCTTTTACTTCATCCTGGCTCATGCCGATTTTTTCCATAATCTGAAAGCGTTTCTGGTCTTCGTAGCCTTCAGAAATCTGTTTATAGTAAATAATGAGCGTGGTTGCAAAAAGGAATACTATACCTAAAAGGACTCCCAGGAACAGGAAAGTACCGTACATACCGCAAACATCACGTTTTGTTTCCCAAAGAGCGTCAAGACTGACCCAGATATTGTTGCCTTCGGTAAAATCGCTTTGTGTATAAATGTATTTGTGAATTTCCGAAGAAATCACTTTGTTTATGTCATCACCGGCAGCACAAGCTTGTTCCTTGTTCTCAAACTTTACGGCAAGTCGTTCAATGAATTCTTCTGGCTGCAAATTATATGCTTCAAACTCCTTTGCACGTTTATTGTATGCTGTTCTCTGGTAATCATAAATCTGATTTATTACAGCATCATCCGAAACAACAACTCCAAAGTTTGTAAGAAAACTCATAGTCCCAAAAGTAATCGGAAAGAAATTAAGAGATTTTGCAATTTCAAAATTTGTATCTCCAATCAAAAGGTTTTTCTGATCATAGATTGATTTATCTGCAGAGCTTATATTACAAAAAGCAATTTCGTTTGGTTTAAGATTAAGCGTTGTTCCGGTGCATTCTTTGTAAGTTGCTTCTGTAATAAAAAGTACTTCAGCAGTATCCCGGAAAGATCCAGGAACATAATCGCTGGTAAGCCTTCCATTTTCATATTTATAAGTCACACCAAAATATTTTTGCTTAATGAGTTTCTGAATTTTTACATTGTTCTGTTCTGCCGATTTTTGAACAGCCTGCGAAATAACATCAATTGGAACAAACTTGTTTTCCTGATTCTGGTCGCGGTATTTTGCATAAACATAAAGCTCCTGCTTAAACTTAGAATCAAACATCTGTTCCATTCCACTGTAAAGGCTGACTGTTGTAGAAATCAGGACAAGAACTCCTGTAGACAAAATACAGATAGAAGCAAGACCAACAGCATTCTGCTTCATGCGGTACAAAAGCCCCGAAACAGAAGTCATGTGTTTTTTGTTGTAATAATAAGCCTTGTTTGCCTTAAGTCTTTTTAGAACAAAAGTTGTACCTGTAACAAAAAGAAAATATGTCCCGATTATTACAAGAAGAACTGCAAGAAAGAAAACAGGCAGCGCACTAATTGGATTTTTTGTAACGATTGCAAGAAAGTAACCAAGCCCAAGGGTTATGATTCCAATAATGAGCATAAGCCATTTTACTTTTGGTTCGCGTTCTCCGGTGTGGGCACTTGCTATAAGTTCAACCGGTTTCATTCGCGCAAGATTTATAAGATTTACAAAATAAGTGAACAAATCAATTGCAAGAAAAAATACTGCTGAACTTATAAGAGTTTTAGAAGTAAGAAAATAAAAACCCAGAACCGATTCTACATTTAAAAGTCGGCATATAAAAAGCGAACAGATTTTATAAAACAGCGTTCCAAACAAAAGCCCAAGAACAATTCCCGCAAGACTGCTCACTGCCGATTCAAAAAATAGGATTTTTCCAACATGACGTTTTTCAAGGCCAAGCACGTTGTAAAGTCCAAGTTCACGGGTGCGCTGTTTCATCAAAAAGCTGTTTGTATAAAGCATTAGAATTACAGATAGCAAAGCTACAACCATTATTCCAATGGCCATAAAAAACGGAAGATATCCACCGCCGTAAACAGAACGCATTCTTTTGTCGCTGTAAAGAGTGTAAACAATATAATAACAGCCAAGAAGTCCGCCTTCTGTTAAAATACGCGGAACAAAAAACCTGTGATTTTTCTTTATATTTTGAATTGCCATGCTTGAATAGAGGTTCATTATGCTTCACCTCCCTTTCTGAGCATTGTAAGAGTGTCTGAAATTTTTTGATAAAGCTCTTCGTTTGTGCTTTCGCCTCTGTAAATCTGATGAAAAACTATACCATCGCGAATAAAAAGAATTCTGTTGGCATGTGAAGCAGCATCTGTTGAGTGAGTTACCATAAGGATTGTCTGACCACTCTTGTTCATTTTTTCAAAAACCCTCAGGAGATCTGAAGAAGACTGAGAATCAAGTGCGCCTGTTGGTTCGTCTGCAAGAATGAGCTTTGGATTTGTAATGATTGCTCTTGCTGCGGCGGCGCGCTGTTTTTGTCCACCCGAAACCTCGTAAGGATATTTATTTAAAAGCTCGGTAATTCCAAGTGATTTTGCAATTGGCTCAAGGCGTTCATTCATTTCGGTAACACTTTTTCCGCTGAGTACAAGTGGAAGAAGAATATTGTCTTTAAGTGTAAAAGTGTCGAGCAGATTAAATTCCTGGAATACAAAACCAAGATTTTCGCGACGGAATGAAGCAAGCTGTTTGTCTTTTATTTCTGAAAGATTTTTTTGATCGAGCAGTACGCTTCCTCCTGTTGGTTTATCAAGTGCGGCAAGTATGTTTAAGAGAGTTGTTTTTCCTGAACCAGATTCTCCCATAATAGCAACATATTCACCCTGCTCTACAGTAAAGGTTACTCCTTTAAGCGCCTGAACCTGGTTTCCGCCAAAACGCCCTGTATAAGTTTTTTTAAGATCTTTTACGTCTAGAATTGTCATTTTATCATGCCTCCTGAAAGTTAGATTGTCGGGTCAAGCCCGACAATGACACAGCAGTCTTCCTCGTTTTTGAACCAACTGTCATTCCCGGGCTTGACCCGGGAATCTATTCTAATACTATCATTTCAACTTTTTTCACAACATCGATTTTTATGACAATTTTATGACATTTTTGTCACATTCTGAGGATCGAAAGATTGTTAATTTGCTGTCATTCTGTTAAGCAGATTCAAATCATTTTTTAAGGTTTTGTCATCTGGAAAAATCTGGAGACCTGCTTCAAGTATCTGGCGGGCTTGATCAAAATGCTGTGCGTTGGCTTGTTCTGCAAAATTATTATGAATTATTGCAATGCAATTATCATAAAAGGCTTTTTGCATTTTTTTGATTTTTGAACTTTTTGGAAGATACTGCAAGGCTTCTTCTGATTTTTGAAAACCTGTTTCATAATCCCGTATATTCATACAATTATTTAGTATCATTAACCAGGCATTTTCCAAATAAAGCAGGCCACGTTTTTGAAAAGCTTCATCCTGATTTTGCGGCAAAGAAAGCGTTTGATTTATGAGCTCAATTTGTTCTTCAGCAGGTAAACCTTCCAACCCGGAATCAAAGAAAATGTCTGCAAGAATTTCCTGAGAAGCGGCAGCTTGTTTTTGCGTGATATAAGGCTTGAATTTTTTGAACGAAGCCTCTGCAAGCGGAAAATCTTTTTGCTGCAGACACAAAACCAAAAGGTTATACAAAGCTGTATCCATATTTTTTTGAAGATAATCTGTCATTCCCCAGCGGTCGATAAAACTTGTAAACCATTCTACATAACTCTGGAAAACTTGTGCAGACTCCACTTCTGTATTCACATAATTTGAAGCAAGGACATCAAAATCGTTTCGAACCTGTGATGCAGACTTTGTTTTTTCTGATTTTACAAATTCATAACGTGCTGCACCTAAAGGAATTGCTCTTTCATAATCATCTTGCTCTATGCAAGCTGCACAGATGTTTCCCGCAATTAATCCGGCAAAAAGTGAATCAGAAACTTCCTGTCTATTAGCGTAGTACTTTTTAGGAACAACATAATAACTCTGGATTTTATCTTCGTTTTCTATAGTTTCACGAGTTCCAGGGTTAAATCCATAAGGATTTGTAGTTTCTACATCGATTTTTTTAAGCTGATTTTTTTTACCGCCAGTTCCAGCTCCACCATGAACATAAACCGCACAAAAGGCATGTTCCGTAGTTTTTTGCCCGCGAACTTCAAGACCTGCCGCTTTAGCCGCCGCCAGATAAAGCAAGCCAGAAGAAACACAATTATACACACCTGTTAAAAGTGCTTCATCTACTTTCGTCTGATAAAAATTATATGCGTTAAGATAATCACGATACAATAGTTTAAGGACCGCTTTACCCCGCTCTTCAAGTTCAAGCTGCATATAGTCATCACTACTTACTTCTGCTTTGATTTTTTCAAAAATTAAAAGACATTTTTCACCAGCGTCAGACTCAAGCGGACATTCAGAACATAAAAGTGCCAGACGAAAAACCTCATCGGCAGAAAGCGACCACCCCGCTCGGTTAGCGTTAACTAACACATCCTCCGGTAGAAACACAGGTTCTATCGAAGGATGTATTTGTTGGGAAAAACAGAATGCACAAATAAAAAGAAATATCGAAATTACAAGGATGTTTTTTTTATTCATTCTGTAACTTATACATCTGCAAAACAGCTTTTTTGGCAATGGCAGGAGTTACCTTTTCGTTTGGAATAATTTCATCTGGAGCACCACCATCAAAATCAACAGGGAAGTTTTTGTAAATACCAACTCCATCCACAATCCATACATAAAGAGGCTTATCGCCCTTTTTAGCTTTTCCTCCAAGATAGCCAAAACTGTTGGCAGCTTCCCAATGTCCAGAAACTCCAGTATAGTTTTCGGCATAAATAAAAGCTTCATCGCTATTTTCAAAGGTTATATCAGTAGGCTGAACAATAATCCATTCATCGCCATATCTTTCTTTTTCAACCTTAAACTTCTTTTTTGTGTCGTATTTTTTCAAAACTTCCTGAGTTAATTTTTTATTTTTATTGGAATAATATCTACCGTCTTCTTCTTCCTCAGCAGCACTATATGCATTTGTAAAAGCATTCATAATAGCAGAAAGATCCGAATAATTGTTAGTATCATAATCAGAATACTCATTTACTTCTGGAGCAATTTCTTCATCAAAAACCTTTGTAAGAGCCGGCATGTTTTTACTTACAACCTTCTGGTCAGACTCTGCAACCATAGAACGAATCTGAGCCATAGGATCCATACCAAAGCTTTTCATAAGAGCCGCAGTCTGAGGATCGGCCGCAAGGGTTTCATCATATTTTCCAACAGCGTATCCATAGGCAATTGCAACAACCTTATCGTATGCGTTATTTCCAGAAACTCCATATTTATTCAAAACCTTGTTTACAGTAACCTGAGCACTTGCACTCAAAACAAGACTTTCTGTATCTGTTACAACAACACCAACTTTTTCGAGCTCTGTATAAATCTTACTGTAGTTCTTGCAAAAAGATTGTACGTCGCTATCTGTAAGACCAGTCGATTTAGCGGTCTGCGCAAAAACACAGGCACAAATAAAAATAGCCGCAATAATAGAAATAAACTTCTTCATAAAAAACTCCTTACAAAAATTATAACACAGAAAAATAAAATGTGTTAAAAAAAAGGGGGGGCGCCTGCCCCTCGCTGCAACCCACTGCGTGGTTTTCCGCTACCCCCTCTCCTAGGGGCTCTGCCCCTAAAACCCCGGCTTAATTCCCGTCATTGCGAGGAGCTTAGCGACGTGGCAATCCACAAAATAAAAGACCTTCTTGAACATGGATTGCCGCGCTCCGCTCGCAATGACGGCTTTTTACTAATCGCAATGACTAGTTTACATCATTTCATAGAATATTATACTAGCCGCCTGGGCTACATTTAAACTATCCACACAACTTTGTTCTACCCCTTTGTTCATACCTGCCCACGGGATAATCACAAGTTCATCGCAGTTTTTCTTTATAGTTTCACTAATTCCTTCTTCTTCATTGCCAAGGACAACTAAAATCGGTTTTGTTGGTGTTGCACTGGCAGCTTCGCGCAGAAAACTCACCGGTTTTTTGGCATCAAGGGCTGTTCCGATGCGTAGTACTTTTTGAGACAACGCCTCCAGCAAGCGTTCCGACGACTTTACGCTGTAAATATTTACATATTCCATGCCACCTTCGGCAACTCGATAGCTGCTTGTTGTAATGGAGCTTTGCGCTTCGTCCAGCGGAATCACAATATTCTTTATTCCAAAAAAGGCCGCGCTTCGAACAATGGCACCAAAATTGTTTGCATTTCCAATGCGGTCAAGCAGGACTGCATTTTCTCCATGTTTAATCCAACCGTCTGTAATATCAGAATCAAGTGGTGTAATTTCGGGTGCCTTAATCATTGCCACAACACCCTGATGATGAACAGAGCCGCAAAGCTTCTGTAATTCTTCGGCAGGCTTTTGATTATATATTCCATGGGACTTGGCAAGTCTTTTACAAAGCCCTCCAAACTTTGGAGCAACATCTTCTGTAAAATAAAGGCGGGTAATTTTTTCGGGATGATTTTTTTCGAGCTTTTTTACAGCTGCAAAGCCGCACACTGCAAGTTCGTTGTTTTTCTTGTTCTTCATACGCTTAATATACACAATTATTAAGAAAAATGATATATTTGAACGAAAGATCCCCGGATCAAACCCGAGGATGACACTAAAGGAGTTCTTCTATGAAACGCACTTTTCTTTTTGTAACTTTTTTATTAACTCTCTCTGCTTCTGTTTTCTGTCTTCCAAGTCTTATTGACAGTCAGCTTTTTAAAACTTCTGAAACAAAGAATCTTAATTGTGATCTTGCGTGGGAAGACATTGATATTCAGCAAAGCAATGATACTGAAAAAATTCATGTAGAAGTTTATTGCAATAAAGAAAAATATGCTCCTACGATCAATTTTTCTAATTCCACCATTTATGTAAAATCAAATAAAAACAAACCAAACTTTGGTATTCAGAACTTGAAATGTACAGTTATTATAAAGATTCCCGCCAGCACACAGTTTAAATCAATTAATTTTGAAACCACCAGCGGAGATATTCAAAGTCAGATAATTATAAATGCCAATACTCTTTCAATAGAATCAACAAGTGGTGATCAATCATTTACAAAAGACCTTTTTGCTCAAAATGCAACTTTTAAGGCAACAAGTGGTGATGTTTTTGTTGATTCACTTTATGGTCAAAACTTAAAAGCAGAAACTACAAGCGGCTCAATAAAATTCAATACTTTTGAAGGACAAAATGCTTCTTTAGGAGCTACAAGCGGTTCTATTAAACTTATAAACGCAACAATTGAAAAAACTCTCGTAAAAACATCAAGCGGATCCATTACAATTGAAGGAACTGTTTCAAATGCTTTTGACATAACAGCAACAAGCGGTACAATTGGCCTTGAACTTGACGCAGCACCTTCCGCAAAATCACGAATAACTTCTACAAGCGGAACAATCTTTTTGGGACTGCCAGGAAATGATGATTTTTCTTTATGGGTTCAAACAACAGGCGGTTCATTTACAAATGCAATCACAAAAGAAAAAATCAGTGACCATGCAAATTACAAACAGAATATCAATGACGGAGGCGCTCTAATAATGCTTTCTTCAACTTCTGGTAGAATTACAGTTGATTCAAACAATGGAATTACCGGTGCAATTATTGATGACAAAATTGACAAAGATGTACCTGTGGTTTCTTTTGATGACCCGATATTTTAAGAGATTGCCGGGTCAAGCCCGATAATCTATTTACATTATGAGAAATCTTTTTATTACATTTATACTTTTATTTTTTACTCTACCCCTCTTTGCAGAAGCAAAAAACATTGTTTACAACAACTCTTTTGACTATGCAAACATTAATTCCCTTGAAATTTCACTGTCTTATGAAAATCTCAAAATTACAAAGATTTATGGCGATGAAATTGTTGTAGAAATTGGTTCAAATAATAAAAAAACGATTCCTGTTGTTTCTTTAGAAGAAGATGATTTATATGGATTGCTTAAAATCAATTCTCCTGTAAAAAGAACAAAGCTTGGAAGTAATTGTACTGTTTATGTTTTTCTTCCACAGGATTTTATACCAGAAACAATTTCAATTTCTTTAGTAAGCGGAAACCTTCAGACAGAACAGCTTTGCTCAAATAGTACCTTGTATATTAAAAATATAAGTGGACGTACTGATATTTCGGCATGCACAACAGAATATCTCAATGCTTCTTCTGTTTCGGGAAGTCTTACACTGCAAAAAATCTCGGCAGGATATTTTGATATAAACAATGTTTCCGGGAATACATTTATTGAACTTGAAAATGCATTTGAAGCAAAATCAAGAGTAACGAGTGTTTCGGGAAAGATTCAGGTGTATTATAAAAAAAATGAGTCGCCCTTTTTGGACGACTCACCAGAATTGTTTATTTCGACTGTCTCAGGAAAAGTTGAGACCGTACCCTTCGACTAACTCAGGGGCCACTACTAGAAGCCGACGCAAACTGTTACGAATGCACCAACTCCGGCTCCGGTAAAGCTCTTTGTAAAGCTTGGAGACTGGAAAGAAACACCCGCATCAACTTCTACAAGACGAATATTAAGAGCTAAAGCAAGTTCATTCTTAAAGATTTCGTCCAGATAAGAATGTGAAAGTGTGAGGCTCAAGATATTCCACAAACTCAATCTTCCTGCAATAGAGTAGTCAACGTAAACCTGTGTTTCATCAACACCGCCAGTTGATTTATTAATTGCTGCTGCAAAAGGATGTCTAAAGCCTAATCCAAGATATCCTGTAGTTGTAAGTAATGTTCCAAATGGATGGAAATCGGCAGAAACACCAATTTTCATAGGTCTGTGGATAGAATATGGCTGAGCCAAAATTTCTGGTTCACCAAGCAAGTCTTTCTTTTCTTCTGTGGTTGTTGTTGAACCTTCCTCTTCTTCTCTTGTATCGCCACCTTCATTTTCTGAATCTGTTCCCAAAAGCTGATCAATACTTATGCTTCCACCGTAAGGAGTATCGGTTCTTACAGAATACAAAGTACTCAGTTTACTAGGAACAATTGGAATACGGGCTGTAGCACCAACAGAAAGGAATCGGAACAAATCACGTTCGTAATTTCCTGTAATATCAAAACCGGAGTTGCTCTTTATTGCATTCACGATTGTATTAACATTGCTTAAATCTTCGGTTCTTGCTGCTGAATAAAGCTTTGCATCGAGATTTGCTTCATAACCAAAGGTGTTTTCCTGTTCGTTTATATAAACTCGTGCAAAAGTATTACCAGCATCAAAGTGTACCAAAGAACTAAAAGCTGTTCCTGTAAATGAAATGCTAGATTGTTTAAAGTTCCAGCCACCTTTAACTGCAACAGTTGCAAAAAGATCTGCATAAGTATTTGAAGTTTTCATTGTAAAATCATTACCCATGTTTGTAGTTCCATGACCAAGGAATTCAAACAGATCTTTTGAAAGTCCTACTCCAACATCAGCTTCGGCACCAACCTGTAAACCAAAAATCAATCCTCTTGGAATATCAAGATTAATGCTGACAGAAGGAGCGGCATTTGCCTTAATTGCAGCGCCAACAAACTTTATATTATCTGCCATTTGCGGCAAATCGATTACTACAGATTCCTGAAGAACATCTGTAAGTCCAATAAGATTATTCGAAACATTTACAGGAACATCTACCTTGATTTCGAAAAATCTGTGTGCAAAGAAGTTTTCAGCAAACGAGGCACTAATTAATGATATAAATAATACAAAAGATACTACTAATTTTTTCATTTTACTGCCTCCTTAGTTCTGCTCCGAAAACGGATACACCTTAATAGGCTTATCTGGATCCGTGACTACCCTGACTTTTATTTTGCCACCAATTTTTGTTTCGCGTAAAAGACCAAAGGTAGAATTGTTTGCATCACCAATTTTTATCTTAAGACTTGGTTCCAAAGGATATGTAGAAAGGAAAGCGGATGGATTAATATCAATAGGTGTTGTCTGACCATTTCCAAACGGACTTTCTTTATATACAGGTTCTCCATTAGCATCTACCTGATTATACATGTTGTACATGAAAGTAATTGTACCATCAATTGGAAGCCTTGTATTTTCAAAAATGATAGATGCATATTTTACAGAATCCATATACTGCTGATAACCAGATGTATCTGTTGGTTCTGCACGATTAAGAAGGTCTCGTTCCTGATCTGTTTTTGTTGAAGAGCCCGAACTGCCGGAAGAACCTGATTCTTCATCACTGCTGTTCATCAAATGCATGAGATTAATTTCAATTGGTGCAGAAAGTGTAAAATTCAAATTAAGAAGCATAACTACATCTATTGAGATTGAGGTTGCACCTGCTTCTTTCATTTTTTCAAGGCTTGCCTGATTAAGAGTAATTACACCGTCTTTTGCGCCACTCAAACCAACATTATAATTAATAAATAATGTTGACTCGTTATCGGTTGTCGTCATGTTCAGAATATCAGCAAAGTTATAACCGTTATAGGCTCTAAAATCTGTTGTGATTTCTCCTGCTGCATTTTTCTGTTCAAGAGAAGGCATTGCTTCAAAACTTAAATCTCCGTTTCCTTCAGCAGAACCTATAAGATATTTTTCTACAACATTTCCTTCTTCATCTTTTGTAGGTTCAACTATTTTTTTGCCGTTTGCGTCTAACTGGTCAGTCTCCTTTCCATAATAGGCTTTAATAGTACCGCCAAATGCTGCTTCACCTTCTTTGCCTATGAAATCCTGAGGAAGATTTGCAAAAATATAAACCGGCATATTTCCAATTTGAATATTACTAAGGGATTCTGCAACATCTTCACCCAAACCTGCGAACATTGATTTTTTGTTTATTGAAGTGTTAAGCTCACCGTTAAAATTTGCATTCTCTGGTAATTTAACATCTGCTGTTTTCCATTCAAAAACAGGTTCTATCTTTATAGAGACAGTATAAGTTTCACCAGGAGTAACATTTGAAACAGCAAGCTTTCCTTCTGCAGAACCAGGAAGATCTACTGCACCACTAATGTCAATTTTTGAAATTGCACCTTCTCCAGCAAAAATTGTTTTTAGTATTGTGTCATCTTCGTGTTCGGCATCATCATCGTCTTCTGCAATAAATGCTAATTGCTGTTTATAATCCTCGCTGTCTTTGTCTAATCCACCATAAATTGTTTTTTTGGCTGGATTTGTAATACCCAAAGCAGAAGACTGAATATTAATACCAATATCATTATCTTCAGGAAGATTTGTTTCTGCGACAACATTAAATCCAATTTTTTTCCAGGTAATTGATTGAATATAATTTTTAACTTCACCTGGAACATCCATTTCTTGAGAAATACTTGTTTCAAAACCTTGTGGCATTGTAATTTCGGCACTTACCTTTTCAATGCTTGCAACTACCGCAACCTTTGGTGGATTAGTAAAATCAATTGTTGCATTTACAAGAGAAACATCTACATCTGCTGCGGCATTAATATCGGCATTCTGAAGAGTTTTTCCATTAAGTGAAGCTTGCGGATTTGCCTTATCAACATGACAATCAAAACCTCCGGAAATATCAATAGAATAATTACTTATAACATTTTCAGACCAAGTGTCGCCAGTTGTAATTTCTACACTTAAAGAACCTTCTTCTATAACAACATTTCCCAAATCTTCACCAAGAGCAAGAGGGAAGCTTACATTTACTGTAGGAATATTAAAGAATGATGAAGGAAGTGTGATTCCTGTAGCTGTTGCCATTTTGCTTGAAGAACTAATATAAGCTCTGAACGGTGTTGTATAATAATAAATATCACCTTCGTATTTGAGCTTCATTCCTTCGCGAGTTATAGTTTTTCCAGAAATATCAAGATATGCCCTGTTGTTTTCAAAAGTGGCTGTTGATAATGTATTTCCATCTTTATCAATTAAACTGACTCGGCCTTCTACATCTCCTCCCATAGGATTTATTAATGCGTCTGGATTTGTATCAACTACAAACTCACCAGAAGTGTATGTTACTGTATCAAAGTTCATTCCTGGAGCAAGTGTGAAATTTACCGAAAGCTGCTTTGATAACATTCCCCAGAAAGTAACTCCGTTATTTAAGGCTCTGTTAATTGAACTTAAATCCAAGTCGCGGGTATCATTTAAGCCTGTAACGTTTGGAACTGCAAATTCTTTTTCAACTCCAAAACCTTCTTTTAAGACATTAGAGAAATCCATGTCGCCAAAAGATTTAGAAAAATCAAATTCAATTGTTGAAAGCGGCATATGTAACAAGAATTGCTGATATTTGCTTCCACTATTGTATTTATAAACCTTAAACTGTGATTCTGATCCTTCTTCTCCATTAAGCATTTTTTCAATATCCAGAAATTTTGAAAGATCAAACTTCTTGCTGATAGCTTCTGAATCTAAATTCAGAATCGGGAACTCGTAGGTTGCATCTGTTTTTACCTTTACTTCTTTTGGAATCTGCAGATTGTTAAATCCACAACCAGAAAAAATAAGCAATAACGAGAACGCCGCAAAAAGAATAGTTAGTGTTTTCTTCATACGCATCACTCCTATAGTGCGAGAATTATACCATACTTTTTATACTTTAACAAATTTACCTACTTAGAAAAGTACGCAGCGAACGGATTGTAACTCATTCCGTCATCATTTTTGTCGAATTTTGATGAATTTTTGTTAAAATCGGTGGTTTTTTTGGGTTTTTCGGGCGAATTGCCTTTTTTTACAACAACGACTCTTTTTTTACCGTCACTAGTTGGTGTGGAGCCCTTCGACAGGTTCATGGAACGCGACTCACCTTGCCCTATTCGACTCATGGCGTCGCTCTTTAGGGAAAGTCCAATGCGGCGGCGGTCTTTGTCAAGGCTGATGATTGTAAACTCAAATACATCGCCAACTTTTACAACTTCCATAGGATCGTTTACAAAGTTATCGCTAAGCTCACTTAAGTGAACAAGGCCAGTTTCGTGTAAGCCAATGTCAACAAATGCACCAAAGTCTACAACGTTTTTGATTTTTCCGGTTACCTTCATGCCTTCTTTTAAGTCTTCAAACTGAAGAACGCCCTTTTGCATAATTGGAGCCGGGTATCCGTCACGAGGGTCACGGTTTGGTTTTTGCAGCTCGTCTACAATGTCGCGGACAGTTGTAACACCAATATTGTATTTGGCGGCAATTTCATCAATCTTGCTTGCAGGAACTTTCTGGCCAGCCTGGATTAAAGGAAGCACTTCGCGGGCTGCATCGTAATTTTCGGGATGAACCCAGGTGTTGTCCAATGGATCTGAGCTTTCGGCAATTTTAAGGAAGCCGGCACACTGTTCAAATGCTTTTGGTCCAAGCCCCGGAACATTTTTAAGATCTTCACGGCTTGTAATTTTTCCGTTTGAGTCGCGGTAGGCAACAATTTTTTTAGCAGTTGTTGCGTTTATGCCGGAAACATATTTAAGCAATGAGTACGAAGCAGTGTTCAGGTTTACGCCAACATTATTTACAACAGAACCAACAACTTCATCAAGCTGTTCGGCAAGCTTTTTCTGATTTACGTCGTGCTGGTAAAGACCTACACCAATTGCTTTTGGGTCAATTTTTACAAGTTCACTAAGCGGGTCCTGTAAACGGCGGCCCATAGAAATTGCACCACGAATTGTAAGATCAAGGTCGGGGAATTCTTCGCGGGCAATGTCGCTTGCAGAATAAACAGAAGCACCAGATTCATCTACAACTGTGTAAACTACATCTGTATAATTTTCGCTTATTACGCGGCTGACGATTGCCTGAACTTCCTGACTGCCTGTTCCGTTACCAACTGCTACAACCTGAATGTCGTATTTATCTATGGCATCGTTTATCATTTTATAAGAGCCGTCGGGGTCGGTAACCTGGAAAAACTTAAAGTAGCCAAGATATTTTCCTGTTTCATCAAGTGCGGCACATTTTGTACCGGTACGAATACCAGGGTCAATACCAAGAACGCGGCTGCCTTTAATAGGCTGGGTCATGAGCAGATTCTTGAGGTTTTCACTGAAGATTCCAATTCCGTGCTCGTCGGCTTCGTCAGCTTCGTCACTGCGGATTTCGCGAACAACGGCTGGCGACAACAAACGAACAACTCCGTCTTCAATTGCATCTTTATGGTAAGTATTGTGAATTTCTGCATGGCGCTGAAGAGCACTTACTGCTGCGTCTACATCAACATCAATTGTAACTTCAAGAGCGCCTTCGCGTTCACCACGGTTTATTGCAAGAATGCGGTGAGGCTTTACCTGGTCAAGCGGCTCCTTGTAATCCCAGTACATTTTGTAAGTAGAAGTATTTTCGGCAACAGTTGCATCCTGACCTTCAGGAACAATTCCTTTTGTAACAATATTTCCTGTTTTAAGATAAAGCGCGTGAACTGTATCGCGGTTTGCTGTTTCCTGGCTCACGCGTTCTGCAATAATATCTTTTGCACCTGCAAGGGCATCGGCGGCGGATTCTACGTTGAGCTCTGCATTTTCGTTATCGGTTTTTACAAACTTTTCTGCTTCTTTTTCGCAGGCAGCGTCATCGTGGTCGGCCAAGATAAAATCGGCAAGAGGTTCCAATCCTTTTTCTGCGGCAATCATTCCGCGGGTCTTCTTCTTTTTCTTGAACGGAGCCCAAAGGTCTTCAAGTGCAGTGAGCGTTGTTGCAGACATAACAGCATTGTACAAAGTTTCTGTAAGCTTGCCCTGAGCAAAAATGCCCTTTACAATTTCAAGGCGGCGTTCTTCCAGATTATGATATGATTTATACAAATGATCGCAGTCACGAACCTGAACTTCATCAAGATTGTCGTGCTTTTCTTTACGATAGCGGCTGATAAACGGAATTGTACAGCCTTCTTCTACAAGACTGATTACCGCACTTACCTGCTGCATGCGGATATTCAGCTCACCCGCAATTTTTTTCATGATTTCAACTTCATTAACGGCCAAAGCGTCAATGCTTTCGGTTGTGAATTCCATAATGTCCCACCTATAAAAAATATGTCATTGCCGGGCTTGACCCGGCAATCTTTTTTAAGAACAGATGTCCGGGTCAAGCCCGAACATGACATGCTATTCTTCTTTTTTTTCTTCTGACTCTTCAGTCTTTTCAGATTCCGTAGTTTCTTCTTTTTCTGTTTCTGATTCTACGTAAAGAGCAGCAATTTCAGGGTCCATTTCCTGCTCTGCTGATATTTTGACCTCTATTGCAGCTTTCGGGTCTTCTTTCGGTACAAGATCCTGTGCTTCCTGCATTTCTTTCAGATATTCTTTATTCAAAAGCTCTATACAATTAGCAGAAACCATTTCATGTAAAACAGGAACAATTATTGCTTTAGTTTTGTCATCAAGTCCATTAGCGCCTGTAGAAGTTACAAACGAAAAAACATAAAGCAGCTTTTTTTCGTCGACCGCACGTTCCATTACAAGAATGGCATCAGACTGGAATAAATATCCTTTGAGACTAAAATGAATATCATGAATTTTTTCATAAAGTTTTATAGACAGAGGAGCATCTTCTACAAGAATTGTAAAATGAGAAAGACTTATATCCTGCAATGAACCAAAGAAGGTATCCTTATTTTCACCATAATTAAATTTATAGGTACACGTTTTGGAACAGATGGCACGAATTGCTTTTCGTCTTCCCTGTGCCTGATTGTTAAACAAAGTTCTTGCTATAATTTCAAAATTAAATTTTCTTTGATACTCAAGCTGTATGAATCCTTTCTGAAGTTCCAGAATCTTAAAATATATTTGTTCAATATTCTGGTTTTCAACGGCACTCTGTCTTTTAGAAAATACAATGCCAAATTGATCTCTGGTTGCTTTTTTTGTTAATAATTCCCTTATATATTCAGGCCATTTCAAATCATAAACTTCATAGTCTATATTTATATAAAGAATAACATCTTTGAACAAAGTCAGTATACTGTTAATTTTTTTCTTGATGTCTGAACGACCATCGTTTCCTATATAATAGCATTCAAAGCCAAGTGCAAATAAATCCGTTACAAAGTTTTCGGGCATAAGAGACAAATCTGGCAAAATAAAAAAACATTTTCTGCCTGTTATAATTTCGTTAACCGGAATGTCCAAAAGTTTCTCCTAAATCTGTGTCATTGCCGCGGTCCCTGAGGCTCTCGAAGGGGAACCGCCAATCTGTTATATAAAATGGTGAATCTTATGATGTTCAACCATTTTTGTTTTTACCGAAACTACATAACTACCGAACATCGCTGTTACAGTATCAAACAAGGTTGCAAATGAACAGAGAATTACAGCTGCTGGTTGTAACAACAAATAACTTGTTTCAAAGCCTTTTCCATATTTTGTACAGATTATTGTAAGAAGAATAAAGGCGCCTCCACTAGGAATTGCTCCAAGCAGGAACGAAAGTCCAAAAGCAGTAAAGAATAACCAGGAAATATCATTAAATGGAATACGCAATGCTGTATACGAGCGCCAGATCATAATAAAACTGATTATTACTACAAGAGCAGAACCTCCGCGTGCGAAAACAGAAAACAATGGATATGTAAAACCGCTTGAACGACGTTTAATTCCAAGACTTTCTTTTCCGTGGCGAATTGTAAGTGGAAGTACAAGGTTTGAATCTCCACAAATAAATGCAAACATCATTGGTGCAAGACTTGCATACAAAACTCTATAAGGATGCGGGTCGTGACAAACAAATCTTATTATTATCGGGTAAATAATTCCTGCAATCAGAACAAAATCACACAGAAGCATAACAACAAGTGGAGTGTAAATACCTGTTGCAAACGCAGCACGGAATGTAATTGTCCAGTTGCACATGATAGCTATTGAAAAAACAGCCAGAAGTTCTGTAAAGAAAACGGAAATATGATAAAACAACTGCGAAAGAGAATCTGCAAGTGCAAAAACCGGCTTAAATGCTGTAAGATCACTTGCACTTTCCCAGCCGATCAAACAACCAAAAAGAAACGAAACAAGCAGGAAAGAACCTTCTTTTAATGCACTAAAGGCAGAATCAGGGAAAAGGCTTAAAATTAATGCTTTTGCATCAATTCCTGCAATTTCACCTGCAAGCTCGTTTGTAATAGGAATTCTCGGAAGCTTAATCATAAGAATAGAAAGAAGTCCTACAAGGGCAAG
The DNA here is from genome assembly GCA_017617145.1 of Treponema sp. The sequence goes on from JAFZWX010000208.1 coordinate 21,812, forward strand.
CAGTAATGAAGATACTACAATAAAACCCGAAGTCCAGGCTGTAGATTTTAAAAGAATTTTGGATGTTCTGAGCTTATTAATGGAAATTATTGCCGAAGAAAATACGATTGGCACTACAAGATATCGGCCAAACCGTATGAATAAATCTGTTAAAAAAGTTATTACCGATGTTGCAGTAACAGAGTCAACTGGAAGAAGAACCGCAGTTATAACGCCAAGAGCGATTCCTATTAAATACTTTATCCAAACTTTCATATACCTTATTATATCATACTCTAGAATGTGAAACTAGAGTGTGATATAATATTTTTTATGGCAGATATTTTAATCGTTGGCAAAGATTTACCAGACAACCTTGATTTTGCCGAAGCATTTGTTGCAACTCGCAAGGTTTTTTGTGTTGCTCGTGATGAAACTGAAGCAAACAATTTCGAATCACAAGGAATTATTGCTTCTACCTGGAATCAGGCTTCTGCAATTTCTTCGCGCGCTCTTATTATTAAGGCAGAAACAAAGCTTGAAGAACTAAATCAGTTTGTTTTGTTTTTTGATTCTTACTGGTTTGGTACAAAATTCGAGCTTGACCGTACAGAAGATGTTTCTGTTGCTGTTGAAACTATGATTTCTGGTTTTCAATATTTCATAAATGAGCTGATGCTTAGACTGGAACAGCGTAAAGAACCTGTTACAGTTGCTTTTGTAGTAAAAACTTACCCTTCTAAAGCAGAAATTGTTCATTCAGGTAATAAAAATATTAATCTTCATCCAACAAGTAATATTGTAAATGCAGCTCAACAAGCGTTTATTTCTCTGGCTGAAAATTTTGCTACTCTTGTAAGCGACAGACAATATTTATCTGTTCTTCTTGCAAAATGTGATCACACAAACGAGCTTTTTAATAGCGATAAACAGCTTGGTTCCTGGGTAAAAGAAAGCATTGGAGTTATAGAAGGCTTTAAAAATCGCCAAGGTGTTAAGCAGGCCTGTACCTGGGTAAAGGCTGGCGGAAAGATTAGCAACGGATTTAGTTTGTTTAAGTAGCTTATGAACATTTATATAGATTACATTATCAGATTATCTCTTAGCCTGGTCTGCGGATTCTGTCTTGGATTAGAACGCAAAATGAGACAGCATACAGTAGGCATTCGTACGCTTACACTTTTGTGTGTTTCTTCTTGTCTTTTAACAATTGTGTCTGGAGCAATTGCTTCTAATGGAATTGTTACTGGTGACCCTGCACGAGTTGCAGCAGCTGTCATTACAGGAATAGGATTCTTGGGTGCCGGTGCAATTGTAAATCAGGGTTTGAATATTCGTGGTCTTACTTCTGCGGCAATTATTTTTACTTCTGCAGCTCTTGGTGTTGCCTGTGGTGCTAAGCTTTATGTGCCGGTTGGCATTGTTCTTTTGTTCTCGTTCCTGCTGCTGCTTGTAATTGGTCCAATGGAACGAAAGCTGTTCCCTGCTGAAAAACGTAAAATTATCCGTCTTGATTTTTCTTCAAATGAAGTTGATGAAGCTGCCGTTAGAAAGATTTTAACAGATGCGGGAATTGTTGTGTTTGAGCTGAATACAAATTATGATGTTCAAAGCGGCGGTCTAACGCTTATTTATATTGGAAAAATTCCAGAACACATGGCGACTGTTGAATTAACAAAAAAACTTGCAGAATTGTCAGATATTAAAGCTGTTTCTGTGGATAATTAAGGGCTGGAGGCTTCCGGGATTTGGTGGTTACAATTAGAACCACTGCCAAAAAAGTCTTCTGTGCCACCCTTTCGCCTATTTCTTCAACACAAACAAATACTCCGACACGTGAATACTGCGGTTTTGAAGGTTTCTGCTTCCACGAAAGGTATTGTAATTAATTTCTACAGTTTTTACTTCGCCGTATTTTTGAAGCATCTGCACCATCTGGTCAAAAGAAATAAAGCCTTCGGAATTATAGGAAATGATTGTGTATTTGCTGTCGAGAGCCGCAATAATCTGTTCCATTGAGTCCAGCGCAAGCTTTGCTTTATTGAACACAGACCGATTCCAACCTTGAGTAATTCCACTCACCGGGCTAATATCAACATCCAATTTGTTTTTTAAAATAAGATTAAGCATAAAATAGTTTGATCCGTATGGATGCTGATTGTATGGTGGATCAAGATATGCAATGTCTAGGCCACTGAGTTCTGAAGCAAGCGAGATTGCATCCTTTTGGAAAATCGTTACATCACTTTCAAAATTACTTAGAATTGGTTCTTTAAGTTCTATTGTACCCATAATACGTGTGAGCGCATCTTTTCCCGAAGCACCAAAACATCCAAGACCTGTGTTTTTATCTTTATAAAATCCTTTAAAAACTCCACTAGTATTTGTGTGAACAGAAGCTTCTGTAATAAGCGGGGCAAGAAAATATTTTTTGAGTTCAGGCTTGTCTACCACGCGATCTATTAAAGTTCGGTAAGTGTCGAGCAACAGGGCATTTTGCCTTGTATAAAAAACCCTCTCACCCGGCTGAATTTTTTTGTCATTTTTAGGTGCGTAATTTTTTGAAATAATTCCCGGGATTTTTTTTTGTTGTGCAAACTCCAGAATTTTTTTTCGATATTCATCACAAAGCTTAGCAGGATAATCTTTTTTATTGCTAAGATAGCAGGAATTTATAACTGCAGAATAATTTTCAAGATCATTTACAAATAGTTTCGAAGAATACCCTTTAAGTAATCGAGCCACTACCCCCGAACCCGAAAAAAGATCAGCACAAACAAGTTTATCCTTATGCAAAAGCTCTGCAATTTGCTTTACTTCGTTTTCTATATAACCAATAAGACTGCGTTTGTTTCCAAGATACGTGATGAGTTGGGTTGTAAGGAAGGCAGGATTTTCGGTCATGAATCAGATTTTTCCTTATTTTCCAAAATGATTTCCATCCAGCTGCGGGAGTCTCGTTTTGATGAATCCAAGCCTAGTTCTTTTACAAAGGCTTCGAGATTTTGTCGTACTGTTTCTGCGGGGAGAGTGCTGGTTGTAACTTCAATTTCTACGTAGCACATGCCGTTTACTTTCTCGAGTTCAAGGTGAAAGTCGCTGTTGTAGGTTGAAAAGGCATCTTTGTTTTTTTGAAAATATTTTGTGTAGCCGGCTACTTCAAAAAACTGTTCCAGGACTTTTTCGTCTTCTATGAAGGTTTCGTTTTCGGCGTTGAATTCTATGCCGTTTTCTATTGTTTTTCTTTTTAAGCAGAAATAGGATTTTTTTGAAGGTTCGCTCTGGTCAAGATTTTGCTCGCTACGGATTCTTATTACCCTGGGTTCGTTGCTTGCATCGCGTTCCTGTCGGGTTTTGTAGCGCGAATAATAGGTGTCGCTTTTGTAAAGATGTTCGGGCTTTGTAAAAGGCGGCTCGTGGATTTTTGTAAAGAGTGATTCGTATTCGCTTTGTGTAAGCGGGATTTTTATTTCTATTTCTCTGTTCATTTTGGACCTCCTGCCTGATTTTTTACAAAAAGAGTTCTGCTATAAATACAACGGCACAACACACACACGCAACCGGAAAAAGCCCTGCTCCAAAGAACGAAAGGATTATTCCAATGACTAACGCTATGATTCCTGCGATAGGCGACTGGGTTGCCTGAACAATTGCCGGGAATGTCATTACTGCAAGTGTTACGTATGGTACATAATATAAGAATGAGCGAATAAAGCGATTTTGTATTGGCTTACGGATAAGGGTGAGCGGGAGTACACGAATTAAATATGACACACCGAAAGCTGTGAAGATGGCGAGGTAGTTGTAAATCATTCTTCTACCTCCTCAATCGGCTTAATCAGTGCAACTACTGTCGAAATCAAAACTGTCAAAATAATTGTGCGCGTTCCTGCACTAAGATCTTTTACAACCGGAATAATTCCGCAAATATAGCTGCACAAAAAGCTTACGGCAACTGCAATTGCAATAACCAGGTTTTTACGTGCCGGCGGAATTATGATTGCAAGGAACATGCCGTAAAGTGCTACAGAAAGTGCGCTAACAACGCGAGCCGGAAGGAAGTTTCCGGCTATGATACCGCAGGAAGTTCCAAGACTCCATAGTGTTGCGGCTATGAGAATTGCTCCATAATTATATTTTGGTTCTATTGTTCCAGGGCGGGCAATTGTAATGCCAAAGATTTCATCTGTAATGCCAAAACCTACAAAAAAGCGGTGAATCATTGGGGTTGCCGGGTCAAAGCGTTGTGCCAGTGCGCAGCTCATAAGAAGATAGCGGGCATTTACAACAAGCGTGATAATTGCAATTTCTAAGAATGAAGCGGCTGCCTGCATTGAAGTAAAAAGTGCATATTCGCCGGCAGAAGCAAGATTAAAAAAGCTTGCAATAAAACCCTGAATTGGTGTGAGTCCTGCGTTTCGGGCAACAATTCCAAGAGAAAAAGCAACTGCAAAATAGCCAAGGCCAATGGGGATGCCGTCCCTGAGCCCCTCGAAGAATGGTTTTTTAGCCATGAATTATGCCCCTAAAGTCTGCGATTTTTGCATAGCCTTTGCGCTTCATAAAGGCAGCTAATCCGTCCACAATTTCTACCATGGCTGGAGGATTTGCAAAAGTGGCTGTTCCAACCTGAACTGCGTCGGCACCGGCCATAATGAATTCTACTGCATCCTGCCAGGTGGCAATGCCGCCAATGGCAATAACCGGAACCCTCTGGTCGGCTGGCAAAGTATTGATTGCCTGAACAAGCTCGTAAATGAGTCGCACAGCAATCGGGCGCACAGCAGGACCACCAAGACCTGCCTTTAATTTGTCAAAAACAGGAACTCCGCGTTCAATATCTATGGCAATTCCCTGGAAGGAGTTACATAAGCTTATTGCGTCTGCTCCGGCTTTAATGCATTCAAGAGCAACGGCGTTTAACTCCAGCGACTGAGGTGTCAGTTTTACAATAAGCGGCTTTTTTGTAGCGGCACGAACAGCACGAACAACTTCGCTGGCAGCTGCACAAGTCATTCCAAAAGCGGCTCCACCTGCACTAACGTTAGGGCAGGAAATGTTGAGCTCAATCATTGGAACCTGGGTTTTGTCCAGAAGCTCGGCGCCTTTTACATAAGTTTCAAGAGAGTTTCCACTAAGGTTTGCAATGGCAACAGGGCCAAGCTTGAGCATATCAGGCAGTTCGTGTTCTATAAAATGCGGGATTCCAGGATTCTGAAGACCGATTGAATTCATAAGTCCGGACGGAGTTTCCCAAACTCGGATTCCGTCATTTCCCTGGCGAGGTTCTAGAGTAAGACCCTTGCTTGAAATACCTCCAAGACGGCTAACATCAAAAACAGATTCGTATTCTGTACCAAAGCCAAAAGTTCCGGAGCTTGCAATTACAGGATTTTTGAACTTAACTCCGGCGATGTTTACGCTAAGGTCAGGTTCGGTTGTAAGTGGTGCGTGGCGTGGTTGAACTTTAATGCCTGCTACGCTGTCGCGGGTTTTTGTTCCGTCAAGATTTTCAAAATCAAGAATACGACTGTCAAAAACAGGACCTTCCTTACAACAGCGTTTTTTGCCTTCGCTTGTGTGAATTGTACAGCCAAGACAAACACCAATTCCACAGGCCATGTGTGCTTCCATACTAAGATAGCATGGAATGTTGCAGGCTTCGGCAATTTTCTTTACATAAGCAAGCATTGGAGTTGGTCCGCAGGCATAAACTGCAGAGTAATTTCCGGCACGCAAAGTTTCTTCTGTAAGGGCAGCAGGAAGCATTCCGTGAACGCCAACCGAACCGTCATCTGTGGTTATTGTTAGTTTATTTGGTTTTATGTGTTCAAGTCCGTAGCTGCCGCTTTTGAAAGAAGCAAAAAAATCATAAGACTGTGGTGGGAGCGTTTCTGCAAAACCAGCAACAGGAGCTACGCCAATGCCTCCACCGATGATGCAAGCGTGAGCAACGGGCGCTTCAAAACAATTCCCCAATGGTCCCAGAATCTTCACCTTGTCCTGCACCATCAAATTGCAAAGTTCTTGAGTTCCCTTGCCTTTTAATAAAATCAAAAATTCAATGCAAGGTTTGTTTGGGTTTGAGTTATCAACATGGTAAACGCTGATTGGTCTTCCCAAAAGTGTGTTTGTGCGTTCTGCCTGAAGCATGTAAAACTGCCCCGCAAGAGGAAGCTGCTTTTTATTTGCATGCTCACCCCAAACAGGTTCAACAACAAGCCGCCAGACGCTTCCTTTTGGATTTGCGCCTTCAACCTGCTCGCAGCAAACCACACTGGCCTGCAGGAACAAAGGATATGGTTTTCCAGAACAATCTACTGGCATAATGTCTCCTTATAACAGATGTCCGGGTCAAGCCCGAACATGACACAACTGTCATTGTCTTTCAAAACATCTGTCATTGTCGGGCTTGACCCGACAATCTATTTAGTTAAATCAACTTTGCTATCATAACTAGCTTTACCTGCCGCATCTGCAATATCACTCATTGTAATTGTACCGGCAGCAAGCTTTTCCCCAAGTCCTTCTGCCTTTTTCCAGGCACAAAGAATTCCGCGGCTTGAGTTTACAGTTCCACCGGCGCGCTCCAGAAGGGTTTTACAAATTTCGGCATCGCCACCCTGAGCACCATAACCTGGAATCAAAAAGAAAGTATCCTTGTATTTATCGCGAAGGTAGCGGGCATCGGCAACCTGGGTAGCACCAACTACGGCACCAAAAATTCCGCAGGTTTGATCCGGGTACTGCTGGGCAAAGTCACTGCCAATTCGGGCAATTTCGTCCCCAACACGTTCAAGCAAAAGACCGCCAGCTGCCAGTTTCTGATGTTCAATATCAGTCATACCTGGGTTAGAAGTACACAAAAGCACAAAAGCTCCCTTGCTTCCCTTATCTGGCGAAGAATATTCTGTAAAAGGAACGAGCGTATCAAAGCCCATGTAAGGATTTATTGTAATAATATCTGTTTCAAAATCACCGGTAAAATGAGCACGAGCATAGGCCTTTGAAGTAGCACCAATGTCGCCGCGCTTAATATCAGAAATTGCAACAAGGCCGGAATCGCGAACAAGTTTAAGAGTGTCTGCATAAACCTTAAGTCCCGCAAGGCCCATTGCTTCGTAATAAGCAATCTGTACCTTAAAACAACAGGCCGATTTATCCGCAACTACGCGCGAAATAATCTCTTTGTTATAGGCAAGCACAGCCTCTGATGCACTTCCAAACTGTTTAAGAATATTTTCCGGAATATAAGAAGGATCCGTATCAAGCCCCACACAAAGAGGCCCATTTTTTGCCGCAAGTTCCTGCAAGCGCTGCATCTGATGTTTGTTATTCATAAGACTGATTATAGTAGAAAATGGGGGTTTCAACAATAAGAAATAGTTTCATCCCATCGGGGTTTTAGGGCGCAGCCCTAGGAGAAGGGGTAGGACGCAACGCAGTGCGGCCGAGGGGAAGGCTTTCCCCTCCTATATACTTTGTTCACAGTTATTATGTAAAATAGAGTAAGAAAAATTCAGGAGGACGCTATGTTCCATAAGAGAGGCAAACAACAGGAGCTTTCCGAAAAAGAAGCAAAACGCGTAAACGAAAAATTTAATTCGTTCAAAAATAAACAATATTCAGAAGATGATATGAACAAGGTTTTTGACAACGAAGAAAACATTCTGAAAAAAATGAACAACAAGTATCTGAACGACTTTATTGAAGATATAAAACTTTACTTTTTAATGCTCAAGGATTTTTTTACAAAGAAATATACAAAGGTGCCTGTTGGAACTATTGTGGCAATTGCGGCAACGCTTTTGTATGTGCTGGCGCCACTGGATCTCATTCCTGATTTTATGCCTTTTGTGGGCTACCTTGATGATGCCGGAATTGATCTTGCTGCAACACAGTTTTCTGCACTTAAAGAAATCCCGCGTCTGGAGGAACTTGTAAAGCTTTTTATTCAAAACTTCTGGAAACGCATTGCTTTGTTTGCGGGACTCATGGCTTTTTATACAATCACTGTATATTGGATTATAAAACCCATCATGTTATTTTATATTAATTCAAACTAGGCGGAATAAAAAAAAGACACCCTTCAAAAACTTATGAAGGATGTCTGTTAAAGCTGAAAAATATCAGTTAGATTTTTATACTGTTATCTTACACTAAACAGCAAATCGCCGTAGCTTGGGAATGGCCAGAGCTCTTTTGGAGTAATTACTTCAAGCTCATCGGCACAGATTCTAAGTTCAGTCATAGCGGCAAAAACATGCTCACGGTAGAACAAAGCAGTTTTTCCTGAATCACCTTCGGCGGCAATTTCTTTTGCTTTAAGAACTTCGTCTTCAAGATTGCTTGTCTTTTTGAATATGCAGGAAGTAAGTGCAGAAACTTTCTTAAGCATTTCGCTTTCATAAGTTGCATCGCATTCACCGCATGCTGCTTTTTTCAAACCAATTGTTTCGGCAAGCTTGTTTGCATATTTACTTGCAGTTGGAAGAATATCCTTTTTAGCCATTTCGAGCATTGTATCTGCTTCGATGTTGATAATTTTTGAATAGTTTTCGTTGTGAATTTCATAACGGCTTGTAAGTTCAACCTTGCTGTATACTCCAAACTTTTCAAAAACCTTAACGTTCTTTTCATCAAGAATGTGTGGAAGAGCTTCCGGTGTAGACTTAAGATTTAAAAGTCCGCGCTTTTCTGCTTCTTTAATCCAGGCATCATCATAACCGTTTCCGTTGAAAATGATTCTCTTGTGCTCTTTAATTGTCTTAAGAATAAGATCGTGCAGGTCTGCCTTGAAGTCTTTTGATTTTTCAAGAATATCTGCAAACTGGCTCAATTCTTCTGCAACTACTGTGTTTAAGAAAACGTTTGCACAGGCAATTGATTCATTTGAACCAAGCATACGGAACTCAAACTTGTTTCCGGTAAAGGCAAATGGAGATGTACGGTTGCGGTCTGTTGTATCCTTGTTAAAGTCTGGAAGAACTGTAACACCAATCTGCATTTTTTCTTTTTCGTGTTTGCCATAAGGTTTACCCTGCTCTATGCATTCAAGGATTTCGCTGAGCTCGTCACCCAGGAAGATTGAAATGATTGCTGGAGGTGCCTCGTTTGCTCCAAGACGATGGTCGTTTCCGGCTGATGCAACAGAAATACGGAGTAAATCCTGATACTCGTCTACACCCTTGATAATTGCACAGAGGAAGAGGAGGAACTGTGCATTCTGGTCTGGAGTTGCACCAGGGTCAAGAAGGTTCTTTCCTGTGTTTGTAGAAATAGACCAGTTGTTGTGCTTACCGCTTCCGTTTACACCGGCAAATGGTTTTTCGTGCAAAAGACAAACCATTCCGTGGCGGGCTGCAACCTTGCGCATCATTTCCATTGTAAGCTGGTTGTGATCGCAGGCAAGGTTTGTTGTACTGAAGATTGGTGCAAGCTCGTGCTGAGCCGGAGCAACTTCGTTATGTTCTGTTTTAGCAAGGATTCCAAGCTTCCACAATTCACGGTTCAAATCCTTCATGAATTCCTGAACACGTGGTTTAATCATACCAAAGTAATGATCTTCCAGTTCCTGACCTTTTGGAGCCTTTGCACCAAAAAGAGTACGGCCTGTATAAATTAAATCTTCGCGCTTATCATAAACTGATTTATCTACAAGGAAATATTCCTGTTCTGGTCCTACTGTTGTTTTTACAGATTTAACTGCTTCGTTGCCTTCAAAAAGATGAAGAACACGAACTGCCTGCTTGCTTATTGCCTGCATAGAGCGGAGCAACGGAGTCTTTTTATCGAGTGCTTCGCCTGTGTAAGAACAGAAGGCTGTTGGAATACAAAGAGTTCCGTCTTTTATAAATGCATACGATGTCGGGTCCCAGGCAGTATAACCGCGTGCTTCAAAGGTTGCACGAATACCGCCGCTTGGGAAGCTTGATGCATCCGGTTCACCCTGAACAAGTTCTTTACCGCTGAACTCCATAATCACTCGTCCACCATCTACAGGTTCAATAAAGCTGTCGTGTTTTTCGGCAGTAATACCTGTAAGCGGCTGGAACCAGTGTGTATAGTGAGTTGCACCTTTTTCTACGGCCCAATCCTTCATTGCATTTGCAACAACTGTAGCAACCGAAGAATCAAGTTTTTCACCGCCTTCGATTGTTTTCATCAGCTGTTTGTAGGTTTCTTTAGGAAGCCTTGCTTTCATTACTGTTTCATTAAAAACGTTTTCTCCAAAAATC
>JAFZWX010000209.1 GCA_017617145.1 Treponema sp.
GTGCTATATGTACGCGCCTTTGCGGCGCTAAAAGCAATATTTTTGTAGTAAGAATATAAGGCTTTCCACGCCTTTACGGCGTGAAGGTAGCTTTACTGTATGTGCAGGTCATAACATGCGCTTCAAATCGGATGTCGGGTCTGCGCCCGCCACCGTTTAAGCGCGTAGTTATACGGACGCCCACACTGGGGCGCATTTGAGAATTAATAAAAATTTTTTATTCTCAATTCCTATAATAATAGTGTGAGGTGAAAATATGAAAAAACTATTTTGTTTTCTTTGTTGTGTTGTGGCAATCTTTTTAAGTTCTTGCGATTCGCTTTCAAATTCTAACGATGAACAACTTGCATATATTTCAATAACTCAAAAACCAACAAAAACTTCATACTACATTGGTGAAGATTTTGATAAAACAGGATTATGTGTTTATGCCTATTACATGGGTTCTAGTAGTAGTTCAAAAAAAGATGTTACAAATTTGGTTTCAATATCAGGATTTGATAGTTCAGAAAAAAACAGTTATCTTTCAATAACAGTTTCATACACAGAAAATGGAAATACAAAAACTGCATCATTCTATGTTTCAATAAATGAAATTGTATATAAATATCCTTTTACAGATAAAAATCGTACCGTAAAAGTTACTTTCCAATATTACAGAAGAGAATCTACCGCAGATTCTTTCCAAGAATATAGTTACTCCGAAGATCCAACAGACGATATAAACGGTTCTGTAATATTCAAAATTGATACAAAAAAAGGAATGACTTATTCTGTCGCTAATTTAATATCTGCTTATAAATATTATCCTGACAATTCTTCAACTTCTGCGATTCTTTGCAATATGAATGAAAGTAATATAAAATCTACAAAATATATCAATGGCAATTCTATTACCTTAAGTGCAATCGTTGGCTCAGATAATTGTATGCCTTATTCTTATCTTTTTACTGACAAAGCAAATGATTTATTCTCTGCTGCTTACGGTTCATCTAGTGTAATTGGTGGAGTTAATACTTTGATATTTGAAGACTCTTTAATAAAAGCAATACGAAAAACCGAAAACACATCATTTAAAGGAACTGAGTATCCCATTTTTGAAACTGATGTTAATTATGCAGTTACGAAAGCAACTTTAATAAGTCAAATAAACGCCTATTTTGTATGTCTTGTTACAATAGAAACAAATGCACAAGATGTTAATATTGATTGGCCAGCTACGCTCTGGGGAATTGACCATTTAGAATAGAATAATTTTCAGCAAGTCAAGCTTGCTGAAAATTATAATAAAGGACTCTAGAAGTGAGTATAATTATAGTTCTGCTAATCGTTTGTATTCTCATTATCTTTTTCAAAAAAAAGAATAACAAGAGCGTAATAATAAGCAAGAATAGTAATTCTGAAAAGGTAGTGAGACACAATGATAATCAAAATTTCTTAGGGGAAGAATCAAAAATACAAAATGAAAGTAATTTTGAAGAACAAGATAAACTTACAGATGCTTTATTGGTAAAACAAGAAAAACAATTCAAAGTTTTAGAAAAGGCAAAAAAAGAAATTGAAAATGGAAATCTTGAAGAAGGAATTTCCATAATTGAAGATATTACATACAATAAGGGCGGAATTATTTTTCCTGGAGTTTCATGGCCTATGTATTTGGCTGAAGTCCTCTATAAAAATAAAATGTATGATAGGTGTTGGAAGTATTTAAATCATATTTCTTTAACCCATTTAGATTGTTTTCCAAAGATAAAAAATTTGCAATCGAAAATATGTACAAAAGAAAAGAAATATAAGGATGCTTTGTTTTTTTCAGTTATGTCTGTTGTTTATACATATCAAAATAGTAGTTTTATACCAACATTAGAAGTTATAAAAATTAAAATGGATAAAAAGACAAAGGTAAAAATAAATATTTCCGAGGATGAACTGTATCAAAAGATTTTAAACTATATAAACGAAAAAAAATCGGAAATAGAAGTCAGAGATGATTTAAGTAAAATAATCGTATAACATGCGTTTCAAATCGGATTTTGCGGTCAAGCCGCAAAACCGTTTAAGCGCGTAGTTATGAAAAAATTGGATTTATTTAGTCAAAAACTGCATCACAAGATTTACCATGAGTTCTTTTAATCATGATGGCTGGAAATTTGGCTGTTCTGAAAAAGCATTATGCAAAAAATGTATATTGCTTTTTTCTAGACATCAGGCCAATATTGTGGCATAATAATACCATAAAGGAGACATGATAATATGCCACAAATTAGACCTATTCGCGATTTGAAAAATACTACTGTAATTTCAAATTTATGCCATGAAACAAAGGAGCCTATTTTCATTACAAAAAATGGATACGGCGATATGGTTATTATGAGCATGGAAACTTACGAAAAGGCAACTTTTCTTAATAATTTATATGACAAACTTGCAGTTGCTGAATCAGATTTAAAAGCTGGCAGAGTTTCTGATGTCGATGATGCAATAAATGACATAAGGAAAAAATATGGCTTATAAAGTCAATATTACCGATTCAGCAAAAGCAGAATTAGCCGAAATTGTCGCATCATTCGTAGAAGATTTATGTAATCCAAAAGCAGCAACCAGTTTACTTGAAGATTTCTACGAACAAAAAAGTTATCTCTATGATGATCCTTATACTTTTTCATTATGTCCAGTTCTAAGCTTGCAAAATAAAGGATATCGTAGATTTATTTTCAAAAAGAATTATATAGCTTTATATCTTATCGAAGATGAAGATGATAAAAAAATAGTTACAATAATGCATATATTCAATGCAAAACGTGATTATGAAAAACTTGTATAAAAAAACAAACATACACTTCAAATCAACATTGTGTGTTATAATAAATACTATGAATTTTAATCCAAGCCAAGAAGAAATAAATTTTGTAAACACCGCGCTCGCAAGGTTCAATGATGAAAAGGTGGGGCCTGATAATCATGAGCTTTTGAATATTGTGGAGTATGATGAAAATCATAATGTGATTGCCGGGATTCTTGGTGGGACTTATTGGGGCTGGATGCACATTGATATTCTTTGGGTTGATAAAAAATATCGCAGGCAGGGACTTGGAAGTAAATTGCTGGAAGCTGCAGAGGTGGAAGCCAAAAAGCGCGGTTGCCATTCCGTTCACGTAGATACAATGTCCTGGCAGGCACCTGAGTTTTATAAAAAGCACGGTTATAAAATTATCAGTGAACTGAATGATATTCCGGCTGGGAACAAAAAGTTTCATCTGGTAAAGGAATTGTGAGCCAGGAGTAAAAAA
>JAFZWX010000210.1 GCA_017617145.1 Treponema sp.
ACTTTATACAATTGTAAAAGATTACTACGCCGTACGTTATTTCTACAGCTCTTCTAAGAAAAAGAAGGCAATTAATGATTATATGGCTACTGCAAAAGCAAACATTGTTCTTGCAGAAGAAATTATGCTTTCTCCATACTTTACAAAAGTATTCGAAAAGATTCGGGAGAACTAATGCTTAAACTGTCCGATGCAACCGCAAAGGGCAGAACAAATACCGCAGGTTGCACAAAACTTGCGGTATTTTTTTTAGCGTGCCTTTTTGTATTCAGCGGTTGTCCTGCAAATGCTTCAGATTCTAATAATACTCAGTTTCCTTTTACAAAAGACAGTCAGCTTTATTCATTTTGTCCGCAGGCTCAGGTTTCTGAATCAATAAAATCATGTGAAGTGTTGGGAGCCCGCGAAGGATATACACAAAAGGCAGTAAGTACATCAAAGAAAAACGGTTATATTCTTGCCTGGAATCAAAAAAATCAATATTTGTACCATATAAGTACTACCGGGCAGACAAGTTCAAAGGTCAAACTTAGTGGTTCAATAGCTTATGTTGGCGTTAATTATGTTCTTGTGCAGACAAGCAGTTTTGAGCAGAACAAGGGCTTTGCTTTTACGCTTTATTCCATTAAATATTCCAGGGCCAATAAAAAAATCAGTTTGAAAAAGCTTTGGAACGGAAATATTGACTGCTTTGTTTCTGACTGCTTTTTTACAACAGACGGAATTTGTATAAGTGGCGGAACTCAGGATAATTCTAAAAACAATGCTTTTTATATAACCGCAAACGGCATTCACAAATGCTTTTCGGTTGTCAAAAACTCTGATTTTTTAAGAATTATCAACTGCGATGACGCTGTTTACGCATTTTTAAGTGTCCGCGAAAAAACTACCGCAGAACCTGTTATTTTTAAGTTTACACTTGATAATTATATAGAAGGAACTGATTCTCAAAGCCAAATCAGCCTTAAAAATGACCCAAAACTGCCGCAAGATTACGAATGCTTCTTTGGCTACGGATTTGCTACAACCGGGATAGTTCTCCCTGCAAGCATAAACGGACAGATTTCTTTTATAGTCTACGACCTTGCTGCAAATAAAATTTCCACTGTCGCCGCCGATGCTGTCGGTTGTACTGTTCCTCTTGGTCAGACAGAAGACGGCTTTTATTACATAGCCCGCGACCCAACAATTGAAAATTCCTGGTACGGAATTGCCCTTTTTGACGGAAATTCCTGCAAAAAAATCAAAAAAATCCAATAAATTTTGTTGACGAATTCCTCTCTGTATTATTATTTTTAAAGATAAGAATAAACTAATTTTGCGAGATGTGTAATGTCAGACAAAGAAAACATTGAAACAGAAGACGAGAAAGTTCAGGATCAGGCAACTGAACAGCCAAAAGAGGGCGCAGAAACTGAAGACGGCCCTTCGAGTGCCTCAGGGACCACTGATGGTGCAGATAGTGCAGAAGCTGCCACTGAAAAAGAGCTTTCTCCGGAAGAAAAAATTGCTGCTCTTGAAAAGGAAATTGCTGATCTTAAAAATCAGGCACTTTACAAGGCTGCAGAAAATGACAACTGGCGCAAAAGAATGATGCAGCAAAAGGAAGAAGCTGTTGCTTATGCCAATGCATCGCTTTTGGGAGATCTTCTTGACAGTCTTGATAATTTTGACCGCACTCTTGATGCTGCCAAAGACGCAAAAGATGCTAAATCTATTGCAGACGGCATTAAGATGATTAATAAATCGCTTGTAAAAATGCTGGAAGACAAATATGGTCTTGTAAGCTACGGTAAAGAAGGCGACGAGTTTAATCCGGAAGAACACGAAGCAATTGGACGCCAGGAGGACGAAAAAGCCAAAAAGGAAACTCTGGCGCAGGTTTATCTTAAGGGTTACAAACTCAAAGATAAGGTAATAAGACATGCTAAGGTAATGGTAAAAGTACCTAAAGCATAGAGATTGTCGGGTCAAGCCCGACAATGACACAGATTTGATCTGTCATTCCCGTGCTTGACACGGGAATCTAAATAGTAAATTAGAAAGCGAGGTAAATAAAATGGGTAAGATTATAGGAATCGACTTAGGAACAACAAACTCTTGTGTTGCTGTAATGGAAAACGGCGAACCAGTTGTAATTCAGAATGCAGAAGGAGGAAGAACAACTCCTTCTATTGTAGGTTTTACTTCTAAAGGAGACCGAATTGTTGGTGCTCCTGCTAAAAACCAGATGGTAACAAATCCAAAGAACACTGTATATTCTGTAAAACGTCTTATCGGCCACAGATTCAGTGAACTTCAGGGAGAAGCAACAAAGCTTCCATATAAAGTAATTGATAACGGTTCAGACTGCCGTGTAGAAATAGAAGAGGGTGGAACTTCAAAGCAGTATTCACCTCAGGAAATTTCTGCTTTCATCCTTCAGAAAATGAAGAAAACTGCAGAAGACTATCTTGGTCAGGAAGTTACAGAAGCTGTTATTACAGTTCCTGCTTACTTCAACGACTCACAGCGTCAGGCAACTAAGGATGCCGGTAAAATTGCAGGTCTTGATGTAAAGCGTATCATCAACGAACCAACTGCCGCTTCACTTGCATTTGGTTTCAACAAGGATTCTGATAAGGAAAAGACAATTGCCGTATATGACCTTGGTGGTGGTACATTCGATATTTCTATTCTTGAACTTGGTGACGGTGTATTCGAAGTTAAATCTACTAATGGTGATACACACCTTGGTGGCGATGACTGGGACCGTGTAATTATCAACTGGCTTGTTGATGAGTTCAAGCGCGATACAGGCATTGACCTTTCTAAAGATCCAATGGCTATGCAGCGTCTTCGTGAAGCAGCTGAAAATGCAAAAATCAGCCTTTCAAGCCAGACAACTACAGACATCAATCTTCCATTTATTACAGCCGATGCATCTGGTCCAAAGCACTTGCAGAAGTCTTTGACTCGTGCTCAGTTTGAACAGATGACAGACGGCCTTTACGAAAGAACAAAGGAACCTTGCCGTAAGGCTCTTGCCGATGCAGGTCTTACAGCAGACAAGATTGATGAAGTTCTTCTTGTTGGTGGTTCTTCTCGTATGCCAAAGGTTCAGGAAGTTGTAAAACAGATTTTTGGTAAGGAAGGAAGCCGTGCCGTAAACCCGGATGAAGCAGTTGCAATTGGTGCTGCAATTCAGGGTGGTGTACTTGGCGGCGATGTAAAAGATGTTCTTTTGCTTGATGTTACTCCACTTTCACTTGGTATTGAAACAATGGGTGGTGTAATGACAAAGCTTATTGCACGTAACACAACAATTCCTACAAAGAAGAGCCAGATCTTCTCTACTGCTGCCGATGGTCAGACTGCTGTTAGTATTCACGTACTTCAGGGTGAACGCGAAATGGCAGAACAGAACCGTACACTTGGTCGTTTTGACCTGGTAGGTATTCCGGCTGCTCCACGTGGTGTTCCACAGATTGAAGTTACTTTTGATATTGATGCCAACGGTATTGTTCACGTTTCTGCAAAGGATCTTGGTACTGGTAAGGAACAGCATATTCAGATTACTTCTTCTTCCGGACTTTCTGATGAAGAAATTGAAAAGATGGTTAAGGATGCCGAAGCAAATGCCGCAGCCGATAAAGCTAAACGTGAAGGTGTTGATGCCCGTAACGAAGCAGACAGCTTAATCTACGCTACAGAAAAATCTATTAAGGATTTGGGCGACAAGATTAACGGTGCCGAAAAAGAAAAGGTTGAAGCTGCAATTGCTGCTCTTAAACAGGCTTTGCAGGGTGATAATACAGAAGAAATCAAGGCTAAGACCGAAGAACTTAAGCAGTCATCATACAAGATTGCTGAAGAACTCTACAAACAGCAGGGTGCCGCAGGTGCTCAAGGTGGTGCAGAAGGTGCAGCCGGTGCAGACGCTGGAGCTGGTGAAGCAGGAGCCGAAGGTGAAGGCGAAAAGAAATCCGGTTTTGACAAAGGCTCAGCCGACGACGTTGAATACGAAGTAAAGGACGAAGATAAATAATTGATACTGTCATTCCCGTGCTTGACACGGGAATCCCTTTTGATGTAGAGATTGTCGGGTCAAGCCCGACAATGACAGGTGGTAAGGTATAAAAATGGCAAAACGCGACTATTATGAAGTACTAGGTGTTGAAAAATCGGCAGATCAGGATACTATTAAAAAAGCATACCGTAAGCTTGCCGTAAAATACCATCCGGACAGGAATCCTGGCGACAAAGAGGCCGAAGAAAAATTCAAAGAAGCTACTGAAGCCTACGAGATTCTGTCTGATGAAGAAAAACGCCCTATTTATGATCAATACGGTTTTGCCGGTCTTGAAGGAATGGGAGGCGGTGCAGGTGCCGGTGGTGCTCAGTATTCACATGCCTTCCACGACTTCAGCGACTTGTTTGGAGGAGCCGGTGGCGGTTTCTCTGACATTTTCGACAGCATTTTTGGCGGAGGTTTTGGTGGCGGCGGTGCACGCAGTTCAAGACGCGGTGGACCTGCTGCAGGCTCATCTCTCCGCTACGATTTACATATCCAATTCAAGGATGCCGTTTACGGTACTTCTGCAGATATTCATTTTAAACACAACGAAGCTTGTTCTGCCTGTAAAGGAACTGGTGGAGCTGCCGGTTCTTCTAAAAAAACTTGTCCAACCTGTAACGGAGTGGGCCAAGTTCGTCAGGGTAACGGCTTCTTTTCTATTCAGCAGACATGTCCAACCTGCCGTGGTAAGGGCGTAACAATAGACAAGCCTTGTCCTAATTGCCGTGGAACCGGTATTGAAGAAAAGAACAAGATGATGTCTCTTAAAATCCCGGCTGGAACAGACAATGGAAGAAGAATTGTTATTCCGGGGCAGGGTGATGCAGGTGAAAACGGTGGCCCAGCTGGAGATCTTGTAGTAGTATTGCATGTAGATTCACATCCACTTTTCGAGCGTGATGGACAGGATTTGTATTGTGCAGTTCCGATTTCTATGACTCAGGCTGCTCTTGGCTGCGATATCACCATTAATTCTCTTGATGGAAAGAAAGTTACTATTAAAATACCTTCAGGTACAACAAACGGAAAGCTTTTACGCATAAAAGGCGAGGGTGTTCCTGTTCCAAATTCCAGCCGCAAAGGCGATTTGTATGTAAAACTGATGGTTCAAATTCCACAACACCTTTCCGGCAAACAAAAAGACCTGCTTCAGGAGTTCATGAAACTAGAAAATCCATCCACCAACCCAGATCTTATGCCGTTGTCTAAACTCGAGGGTTAATTAAAACAGGATTATTAGATTATTTAAGATTTCGCTTAAAAACATTTGGGCGCGAGCGAAATCAGGCTGCAGACTGCATCGTGCCGTGCGAGCGCAGCGAGTCTAATACCTATTACGGCACGCCGCTGGCTGCAGAATGATTTCGCGGAAGCTCAAATGTTTTTCTTTAAAAGCAATATAAATATAATAATCCTAATTTTATACGATTTTTTCCCAAATTTGCCGATAATATGATAGAATAATAGTATCATAAATTTGAGGTGATTATGTATAAGACGCGGAAAAAGATTGTAACTATTAGTGTTTACACACTTGCAGTTATTTCATTTATAGGATTTGCCTTATTCCTTATACCAGAAAAATCAACAGAAACTCCATCTCTTTATTCTTTGCTTGTTGTTGCTGCATTTTTCTGTGCGATTATTTTCCTTGCTGTTAGATTAAAAACTACTGTTATTGCAAAAGTTCGCCATGATACGCTTGAAAAGGGCGAAACGATGATTCTTAAAAAGTTCATTGACAGCCTGCGTTTTAGTTATACACTCGATGATTTCTATGTTGCAATCGGTGATTATCTTGAACGACGCGGTGACTGTTCCGTTCTTCTTATTGACCGTACAAAGAATTATATCCTTTATAACAGTCCAAACAGAATTACCTCATCTGATTCTATCCGCGAGAAAATGTGCCAGAACTTTGAAGAAAACTGGAAGGACGGTTACTACTACTTTGACCGTCACTTTGGTGTTACCTCACGCCTTAAAAAATCACGCGGTTTCTTCCTTTGTTCAGAAAAACAGCATATGTTCGTATTCTGTACTTACACAAGACTTTTTGACAGCAGTATTTATGAGCAGCTTTTTGAAGAATATAAACGCTTTATTACCCGTACCCGCACAATTTCGCAGCTTTCTGAAATTGCGGCTACAACAAAGGAATGGCAGCAGCTTGCCGAAACTCAACAGTCATTCCTTCCGCAGAAAATCCCGAATATTCACAATCTCA
This sequence comes from Treponema sp., assembly GCA_017617145.1. The sequence continues at coordinate 6,285 of JAFZWX010000210.1, forward strand.
AAATTGCTACTTACTTCCGTCCTCTTGTAAACGTTTCGGGTGACTACTTTTCAATTCTTCCTATAGATAAATATAAAACATTGCTTATGCTTGGCGATGTTTCGGGTAAAGGTCTTCCTGCCGCTCTTATCATGGGTTTGGTAATGAACACTGTAAAGATTATTGAAGATAAAGAAGATCTTGTTGGTGTAATCAAGGCTATTGATAAGGCTATTAAAGGAATGCACCTTCAGGATAAATATACTGTATTGTTCCTGAGCGTTATTGATACAGAAAAAATGAAAATCCGCTACATCAATGCATCTATGTCGGATCCTATTATTCTTTCTCCTTCTCCGGATGGTTACCGAATTAAGCCTCTTACTTCAAATGCTTCGCTTGTTGGTATTCTTGATATGGGAGATGTTTCTGTTGCAGAAAAACGCCTTTTCCGTGGTGATACTATCCTTATGGCAACTGATGGTGTTTCTGAAGTTATGGATGACAGTGGTGTTGAACTTGGAGATACAGATCTTTACAAAAAGACTCTTATTGCCGGTGCTTCAAAATCACCTCAGGAATTTGTTGATGATATTGTGGATCTTATCTGGAAATACAACGGCGACAAAAAGCTTCATGATGACGTTACAATGATGATCGCCAAGGTAGGTTACTAATATGGTATTTATTGCATTAAACTGTGTTTTATTACTTTGTTTTATATATCTCACTTACTACATAGACAAAAAAAATTCGTTTTTGGGAAATACAGGGAATACATTGTTAGTTCCTCTGCTTTTTGCTTCTATTGAACTTTTCCTGTACATTCTTGTAATGATTTTTAAAGATAAATGGATTGATTCTTTTGTTGTTCAATTGGTTCGTATTGTTTTCTGTTTTGATGGTATTTTCTTTGTTTCGTTTAGTTACGGACTTGTTGGAGTTTCGACAAGAATTAATAAAGCTTTCCCAAAAATCATTCAATGGCTTTTATATCTCTTTGTAATTTACATTGTATTCTTCCAGTTTAAGGATATTTCTATTGATTCTGATTTAAGTATGAATGTTGGTTCGGAGCGTCTGTTCTCTGGCGATGTTCAGAAGTATTTCCCATGGGATTGGGTTTTCCTTTATAATGCAATTTATAAGTTTATACTTCCTGGTACTGCATTCCTGTTCCTTATGGTATTTCAAGAAAGAAAGGGAAGTCAGCTTCAAAAGTATCAGTGTCTTGTAATTGCAGAAGGTATTGCACTTATGTGGGTTCTCATTTACTTCTTTAAGTATCTGGGTGCTGTAAAGCCTGCATTTGTTTCGCTTTATATGTATTCTTATGTAGCTATGTATGTACTTGTTGTTATAGGATTGGCAAAGACTTCTGTTCCTTCAAGCAAGGCATATATTGCAACTTTGTTCAAAAACTTTGTTTCTTATATTATTCCAGCAGCCGGAATTGGTCTTGTAGCAATGTTTACTCAACCTGCCGGTAATATTTTTACGGTAGCATTTATTGCGCTTTTTGTTGTAATTTCCATTGTAGCAGTTCTTTTTGCACTTATTGTTTCTGATTTACTTACAAATAATTCAAAGCTTTATACTGCAGATTATGGTCCTGCTCTTGAAAAACAACTTGCCAAAATTGATTATTCTGTTGAAATGGATACAATCACCAGCAAGATGTATGAAATATTCCGTCGACACGTTGAATCATCTTCTGTAAATGTTTACATTCTTAATAATAAAAACATGCTCGAAACTGCCTATACTTCAAACGGATTTACTACAACAATTCCAATCAACACAACAATGTTTGAAACACTTTTGAATGTAGGTCGTTCTGTTGTTTGCTGGTCTCAAATTGGAAACGTTCATGATCTTTCTACAATTGAAGAACAGCTTACAAAGTTCTTTGACGAGACTAATTCTGATGCAATGTTCATTTTGAATGAAGGTCATAATATTCTTGGTTTGATTACACTTGGAAAGAAAATTTCCGGTGACCATTACAAGGATTACGACTATAACATCTTCCTTAAACTTTATTCTTACTTCTTTGTATTCGGTTATTACATGCGAAACATTTCTAATAAGGAAATTATTTCTGTAGTAAACCGTGAAATTAAGATGTCTTCTCAGATTATTACTTCTATTCAGGAAAATATTGACCACGTAAAGAATCCTAAGATTGATACCGGCTATCTCATGGTTCCTGCCCGAAACATTGGTGGTGAATTTATTGATATGATTCGTCTTACCGATACACGCCATTTGTTTGTAGTAGGCGATATGTCTGGTAAAGGTATTGCGGCTTCTATGAACATGGTTATCTTAAAGTCTATTATCCGAACATACCTTGCCGAAACTCATGATTTTAAGGATTTAGTAATTAAGATTAACAGCTTTATACGAGACTCATTGAACAAGGGTACAATCTTTGCAGGTTTGTTTGCTTTGATTGATTTTGAAACAGATACAATGTACTACATAAACTGTGGTATTCCTGCCTTGATGCTTTATACTCAGGTTTACAATAACGTAATTGAGATTCAGGGTTCCGGACACATTCTTGGATTTGTTAAAGATATTTCGCCGTATATTTCAGTTAAAACTACCAAGCTTAGTCGTGGTGATATTATTCTTGCTTGTACAGACGGACTTGTTCAGTCTCACTCACTTCGTGGTGAACAATTTGGAAAGGAACGTATTCAGCAGTGTCTTTTGGATAACTCAACATATCCTGCACAGCGTATGGCCCAGTTTACTTTTGACAGTTTGATTAAGTTCATGTCAAAGGAAATGGAAGACGATGTTTCTATTCTTGTATTGAAGTACGAAACAGCACGTGTTTATGCTGATGATGATAAAACTGCTGAACCAGCTGCAGAAGAAGCTGCACCTGCAGAAGAAGCTTTAGCTAGTGATGTTGCAGCCGAAGATGTTGCAACTCCAGAGGAAGAAGTTGCAACTGTAGCCGAAACTGAAACGCAAGTTTCCGAAGGAAACTTGGAGAGTTCGCAAAGCGAACGACTCCCTGAGCCTGTCGAAGGGCCGGCTGAAGAAGAGATGGCCCCTGCAGAACAAGCTGCAATCGCAGAAGAAACTCCTGCTGCTCCAGAAGACGACTTCTTCATCAATGACAACATTCTTCCAGATGACCCAGATATTCCGGATTTGAGTAACCTGGACGAAATGATTAAGCAGGCTGGCCTCTAATAGAATTATAGGAGTGTAGATTATGGAACAGATAACTATTACAGAAAAAGACGGTGCAAACTATCACTTATATGAACTCGAAGGCGCTTTGAATGCCTATACACTTGGAGAATTTCAGGACACCCTTTACGATGCTGTTCAAAAGAACAATATCGTTCTTGATATGTCTCGTTTAATTGAACTTGATGCTTCTGGAATAGGCCTCTTAATGGCAGCCTATAACGATTCAGAAGACGCTGGTCACAAGTTGTACTTTATGACCATGTCCAACGAAGCAGACAAGGCAATAGCGGCTACGGGATTTAAATATGTATTTAATTTGATAAATTCCGTCACTGAAGTAAAATAATATTTATAAAGAAAATGATAATAAATGTGCCAAAGATTTTCTGTCATCACGCGAACGGGGCGAAAAGGAAGTTCGCGTGCTGCCAGAAAATCTTTGGCACAATTTCTTTTATTTAGAAAATCTACTTAACTACAATATTTACCAATTTATTCGGTACAACAATCGTTTTAACAACTTCATGTCCATCTGTAAATTTCTTTACACCTTCAAGCGTGAATGCTGTTGCCTTGAGTTCTTCCTGGTTGGTGTTAGGGGCTGCCATGAACTTGTCGCGGAGCTTGCCGTTTACCATTACTACAATCTGAACTTCGTCGTCTTTTGCAAAGTCGGCATTTACTGTTGGCCAGCTTTCGTAGGCAATTGTTTTGTTGTTGCCAAGTTTTTCCCAGAGCTCTTCACCAAGGTGTGGTGCATAAGGAGACAAAATCTTTACAAAGTCTGCCCACATGATCTTTGGAACTTCATTGAGCTTGCTGACTTCGTTGATAAAAATCATCATCTGGCTTATTGCTGTATTGAAGTTTAAGGTTGCAGTATCATCAGTTACTTTTTTTACAGTCTGAGCAAAGGTTTTTCTTGCGCTGATTAAAGCCTTGTCTTCGAGCTTGCCTGTAATGTCAATGTCGGCCATTGGTTTTTCGCTAACGGCCCATACTTTTTCGAGGAAGCGGTGAATACCAACAATTCCCTGTGTTGACCATGGCTTACTCATTGTAAGTGGGCCCATGAACATTTCGTACATACGAACGCTGTCGGCACCGTAGGCTTTAATTTCGTCATCAGGGTTTACAACGTTCTTCAAAGACTTACTCATCTTTGCTACAATCTGTTCAAGCTGTTCGCCTGTTGCTTTTTCTATAAATGTGCCGTCTTCCTTCTGTTCAACTTCATCAACAGGAACAAGAGTTTTGTTCTTGCGCTGGAAGGCAAAAGAAGTAATCATACCCTGGTTTACAAGGCGCTGGAA
>JAFZWX010000211.1 GCA_017617145.1 Treponema sp.
ATGAATTTTGTAAAAATCTTACCACGCTTAGCATCAGCCAATCCCTTTGCGTGTTTAATGGTTGCCCATTTACTGTGTCCTGACATAGGAACTCCTTATATTAATTAAAATATTACTAGTTTATTCTATTAATATATCATTATTAAATAGTTTGTTCAATATTAGTTTTGAGGGAATAGTAAACAGGGGATAGTTAATAGTGAGGGCGGAGCCCCGCCCTACGTCTCAAAGCAAAGCTTTTCGCCTACCCCACCCAACGGGGCTCAATCGCCGCCCCGTAACGCCCGGCTCATTTTTTAATACATCGTCATTGCGAGGAGCAGAGCAACGTGGCAATCCATTATTCATTTTACAATTAGTGCTTTTGCCTTTATAATTAATATAATAATATTTTATACAAGGAGCCCCTGGATGGACAAAAAGAAAATTAAAGTAACTTTAATTCACGAAGATAAAAAAGTTTGTGAAAAAACCGTTGAATTTGCTACTCCGGTTTTTGATATTATAGATGCTTTTGGTTTACCGGTAGAAAATATTTATGCGGTAAAAATCAACAACGAAGTGCGCCCACTGGACACACCTATTCAGTTTACTGCTAACATAGAGCCAATTTTGAACAACACAAAAGACGGAAGCAGTGTTTACCGCCGTTCGCTCTGTCTGCTTCTTGCTGCCGCCAGCCATAACATTTTCCCCGAAAAACGCCTTATTGTTGGCCACAGCCTTGGGCACGGATACTTTTACACCTACGACAACGAAAAATCTGTTCATGTTGATGTAATAAACAAGCTGAACAAAGAAATGGAGCGTCTTATTAAAGAAGACCTTCCAATTACTACAGAATTTGTTTCTTACGAAGAAGCAACAAAGCTGTTTGAAAAGCTCGGAATGAAAGAAACACGCAAACAGTTGAACTTTGTGTGCTCTCCAAAAATCAAGATTAATTCTATCGGAGACTTCAGCGACATTTATTTTGGACCGCTTGTTCGCTCTACAGGAACCCTTAAAGTTTATGATATTCTTCAATACAAAAACGGATTCCTTTTGCGCTTCCCACGCACCTCAGACCCGGAACATCTGGAAATTTTTAAGGACCAGCCAAAGCTTTACGAGATTTACCAGAAATACAAGGAATGGGGAAAGCGAATAAATGTTACTTCTGCCGCTTCTCTTAACGAACTTGTTGCAAACCGCCAGATAAATGATTTTATTGACATTACCGAAACCTACCAGCAGAAAAACATCTCTCAGATTGCGTCCCAGATTGTTGCTAAAAAAACAGCACGAGTAGTTTTAATTGCAGGTCCTTCTTCTTCCGGAAAAACTACTTCTGCCAAAAAGCTTGCACTTGAACTTATGGCAATGGGTTACACTCCAAAGGTAATAAGTCTTGACTGCTACTATGCCGGCCGCGACAAAACTCCTCTTGATGAAAATGGAAAACCGGACTATGAATGTCTAGAAGCACTGAATGTAAATCTTTTGAACAAAAATCTTGTAGATCTGTTCAAAGGCAAGGAAGTAAACATTCCTTCATACGACTTCCACACAGGAACAAGCTACTTTGAAGAAAAGAACAAGCTCAAGCTCGAAAAAAACGACATTCTTATTATGGAAGGAATTCACGGTCTTAATCCAAAACTCACACCAAAAGTTCCAGATGAATACAAGTTTAAGATTTATCTTTCTGCCTTGACTCAGTTGAACTTGGATGACCATAACCGCGTTTCTACAAGTGATAACCGCCTTATCCGCCGAATTGTACGCGACAATAACTTCCGTGGTAAATCTGCTGCAGGAACAATTGAAATGTGGCCAAGCGTTACCCGTGGAGAAGAATTACATATCTTCCCGTTCCAGAATAACGCCGATGCAATTTTGAATACTGCACTTGATTATGAACTTAGTGTACTTCGTGTTTATGCAGCACCACTTTTGCGCCAGGTAACACCGCTCGAAAAGGAATATTCAGAAGCCCGCCGCCTCTTAACCTTCCTTGAAAACTTCTCTACCATTCCGCCAACGGTTGTACCGCCTAAGAGTATTATACGCGAATTTATTGGTGGAAGCGCGTTCCACTATTAGCTAAATCATCAATAAAGGCTTCTTCTTCGCGATCAGCCTCTTCTTTCCAGCTCTCAAGTTGCTTTTCTTTAAGCTTCTCGAGGGCTGTTGTTTTTTTCATTATTTCGTCTAGGACTGCGCGCTTTTCATCACTTACAATTTTTGCCTGGGACAGTTGCTTCAACAACTCTTCTTTTTGTAAATCAAGAAGAACTTTTCTTCTGTTTCCGGCTGCAATGTCTTCAAAATCTGTATAGGAATCAAGCTGCTTTTGTACTGAAAGAAATTGAGCTGCTATTGTCTGTAAATCATTTTGAATTTGAGTTTCTACTGCAAGTGCTTTTGCAAGTTCGTTCTGTGCCTGCTCCTTTTCAAGGTTGCGGAACTCAAGCACATCTTGTAATTCAAACTTAAATGCTTTTGCCATTTTTTATCCGACTACTCTTTCTGGCTCTGCTCGTCCATTTTCATACTGTCAACAATATCTGCTGTAGTCTGTGCATCAAGTGCCGGCTGTTCTACATATTCTTCTTCCGGGATTTCTATACCTGTAAGCGCAGAAAGCTTTTCCAAAGTATCTTCTATTTTACATTGTTCATATTCTTCCTGCTTTAGAAACTCTTCTATCTCACCATGCTTATCAATTGCAAGGTCAATATCAGGTGAACCACCCTTCTGATAAATTCCTGCAGTAATCATTGTTTCTTTATCTGCATAATTTGCCATCATCATACGAACAAGACCTGCAGCTTTTTGTGTCTGTTTACCTGTTACCCGCTTTGCAAGACGGCTTATACTTGCAAGTACATCAATTGCAGGATAATGATATGCTTGAGCAAGACGACGACTAAGGACAATGTGTCCGTCTAAAGTACCTCGTACCTTATCTACAATCGGGTCATTCATATCATCACCATCGGCAAGTACTGTATAGAAAGCTGTAATTGAACCTTTGTCGTTTGTACCGGTACGTTCAAGCAGTTTTGGAATCATATCAAATACACTTGGAGGATATCCTTTTTGTGCAGGAGGTTCTCCGTTTGCAAGACCAATTTCACGCTGAGCCTGAGCAAATCGCGTTACAGAGTCAAGCATAAGAACAACATCTTTTCCCTTATCGCGGAAATATTCTGCAATAGCTGTACAAACATAAGCTGCACGTAAACGGCAGATACTTGGCTGGTCTCCTGTTGCAATAACTACAACAGAACGCTTTAATCCTGTTTCTCCAAGGTCACGATTTATAAAATCAAGAACTTCACGGCCTCGTTCACCAATAAGGCCAATTACATTTATATCAGCATTTGTATTACGTGCAATCATTGAAAGCAGCGTTGACTTTCCAATACCAGAGCCGGCAAAAATACCAATACGCTGACCTTTTGCAACAGTAAGAAGAGAATCAATAGCGCGAACACCAGTTTGAATACGCTTATTGTTAGGCATTCGCGTCATTGGATCAGGAGCATCCGCAACTGCAGGATAATAGGCTTCTGGAACAATTTCCGGGCCATCATCGCAGGCATGACCTGTTGCATCTACTGTTCTTCCCAAAAGCGACATTCCAACAGGAACTTTTAAAACACTACCTGAACCAATTACTTCGCAGCCAACTTCAATTCCTTTGGTATTACCAAAAGCCGTAAGACGAACAATTTTATCTTCAAGGCCAACAACTTCTGCCAGCAATGTAGAACCGTCGGTAAGTTTAATTGTACACATTTCACCGATTACAGAACGAGGACCTTCACTTTCAATTTCAAGACCTTTTACTGCAACTACTTTTCCAATGTAATGAATTGTGTCGGCATCAATTACTTTTTCGAGATATTTTGTAAAATTAAATTCACCTGTGTAGGAAGACCTCATATAAAAATCCTCCTTTTATTCTGTAGCACCGGTAAGAGAATCAGAACGCTTAATTGTTTTTAATGGAGAAATTTCAAGAATCTTATTTTCAAGTTCCTGCAGCTGACTTGAAATGCGTGCGTCAATAGCACCAAAGTCTGTTTCTACAATACAGCCACCCCGCTCTACACTTGAATCTTCCAGAACTGTTATACCTTTTACATTTTCAACATGCTGAATAAATTCCTGTGCGTGTTCAGAGGTAAGTTTTACTTCTTCCAGATTTACACGAAGCGTTACTTCACCGCGGGTTTTAACTTTTTTAAGAGCAGCAAGCGTATTTGCCATAACAACGTTTTTCTGGTTATCAGAAAGGATTTTTATAACCTTGCGTGCCATTAAAATTACAAGCTCTACAATCTGACTTTCCGTATCGGCAAGGATTTCTTCACGGCGTTTCATTACCTGTTCAAGAATTGTATGCATACGGTCTATAAGACGATCTACTTCGGCAACACCTTTTTCGTATCCTTCCTGATGACCTTTGTCAAAGCCTGTTTTTTCTGCTTCATTTTTAAGACGGTCGCGTTCAGCTTCGGCATCTGCAATTATCTGTGCGGCTTCTGACTTAGCCCTTGCAACAATATTTCCTGCTTCTGTTTCGGCATCTGACTTTATAACGGCAGCTGCATCTGTCTGACGTTTTACTTCTGCAAAAGCCGCGTCTTCTGCTTTCTTTACAATATCATCTGCACTTGCCTGTGCCTGAGCAAGCATCTTCTGTTTTTCACTTTCCCACTGAGTTTTAAAAGCTTCTGCTTCTTTACGTAAATCTTCAGCAGTAGGACCTGTATATTCTTCTTGAATTACAGGAACTTCTTCCTCAACAGGAGCATAATTATGAATCAGAGGCAAGAGAACTTTATTACTCTCTACTTTTGTTTCATTAGGACGAAATACAGATTTTGCCATAAACGTTTATTTCCTCACCTTATGATACGAGCTCATCTTCACCAGAACGAGCAATAACGATATCACCACTATCTTCAAGACGACGAATAATAGATACAATCTTCTGCTGAGACTCTTCAACATCCTTCAAGCGGACAGGTCCCATGAATTCCATATCTTCCTTAAGCATACTTGCGGCACGCTTAGACATGTTGCTGAAGATTTTATCCTGAACTTCGGTATCAACAGATTTAAGCGCTTTTGCGAGTTCCTGCTGATCGACATCGCGGAGTACCTTCTGAATAGCACGGTTGTCGAGCATAACGATATCTTCGAATACGAACATTCGCTTTTTGATTTCCTCTGCAAGATCCGGATCGTCTTCTTCAAGAGATTCGATAATTGACTTTTCAGAAGAACGGTCAACAAGGTTCAAGATTTCTACGATTGCTTCAACACCACCGGCAGCAGTGTAGTCTTCTGATGACAATGTAGAAAGTTTCTTTTCCAATACGCGTTCTACTTCACGTAAAACTTCAGGAGAAGTTCGGTCCATTGTAGCAAGACGCTTTGAAACTTCGGCCTGCATTTCTTCCGGAAGGTTCTGCAAAATTACAGCTGCTTTACCAGGTTCAAGGTAAGCAAGAATCAATGCAATTGTCTGAGGATATTCCTGCTGAATAAAGTTGAGCAAATGTGCAGGGTCTGTACGGCGGATAAAATCGAACGGACGAACCTGGAGGGATGAGGTAAGTCTGTTGATAATATCGATAGCCTTCTGAGAACCCAAAGATTTTTCCAAAAGTTCACGAGCATAATCAATACCACCAGTAGTGATAAAGTTCTGAGCATTCATGAGTTCCTGGAATTCTTCAAGTACTGCATCTTTAAAATCAGGATTTACTTTTTCCTGACGTGCAATTTCAAAGGTAAGAGTTTCTACTTCATCTTCACGAAGATGCTTCATGATTTCAGCAGAAACTTCTGGTCCAAGCGAAATTAAGAAAATCGCAGCTTTCTGACGGCCAGTTAAACTTTTATAATCCTTTTGATTTTTTTTAGAAGAAGAACCACTGCCCGCAGGCTTGAGGCTTCCCGGTTTTGGAACAGGCTTAGGATTTGAACCTTTTGGTTTGTCTGCGGTTGTTAAATCTTCGTCAGCCATTTTATTCCTCCATCAACCAAGTTCTAATGAGCATTGCAACATCCTCAGGATGCTCTTTTGCCATAGTAATTGCATTTTCCTGAAGCTCCATACGTCTTGTTTCTTCAACAGACATTGTAACTTCCATACCTTCGTCTTTTGCATCCCAAAGTGCTCTTTCTCGTGCGGCCTGCTGCTCTGCAAGAAGACGTGCTTCTCTTTCGCGGCGGCGGCGTTCAATTTCTTTACTGATAACACGGAACAGAATAAATCCAAGAAGAACAACAACAACAGCAATAAGAATAAGAACAATCATTCTCTGTCGCTGGATTCTTGCAAAGTATGCTGCATCTTCATCAGCA
>JAFZWX010000212.1 GCA_017617145.1 Treponema sp.
ATGAGTAAAAAAACTGCTACAGGATACACTACAGTTCAAACAGACGAAACTCTTCGGGAAACAATAAGCCATGGAACTTCTGACTATTCCTTTAAGTTTTATGATGAAACAATGGATATGTTTGATTTTCGCTGTATTGACTGGCACTGGCATTCAGAACTGGAAATTGTTCTGGTTGAAAAGGGCAATGTAGACTGCTTTATTGGAACGGAGCATGTAGTTCTTAATGCAGGTTCAATTCTCTTTATCAATTCGAAAGTTATTCATAAGTTTACATCTGAAGGAAATGCCGTAATTCCAAATCTTTTGTTTTTACCTTCGTTTATTTCACCGGAAGATACTCTCATTTATAAGAAATATGTTCTGCCAGTATTGCAGAATGCCAGAACATATCAGATTTTTAATTCTGAGGAGAATCCAAAAATAATTCAGCTTGTAAAAGAGATTATTAATATCCAGAAACATGAAAAACTTGTTGAACTTCAAACTCATAGTAAAATGACAGAACTGTGGACGTTCATTTATCAGAACACAGATTTCTCACTTCCGAAGAATGCCTCGACTGTCCAGATTCGCCTTCAGGCTCAGCTCCAGATTATGATGCAATTTATTCAGCAGAATTATAATAAGCAGATTAACCTTGAAGATATCGCAGCTTCTGTGAATGTAAGTAAGAGTACGGCATTGAATATCTTTAAGCAGTTTATAAATGATACTCCGGTAAATTATCTTCTTTCCTATCGCCTTAAAAAAGCTGCTGAAATGCTTAAAGCAACAGAAAACAAAATTGATTATATTGCTATGGAAAACGGTTTTGACTATGAATCATATTTTAATAGAAGATTCAAACAATTTTACGGCGTTACACCTGGACAATATAGAAAGAAAGGAAATGGGTGAAAGATACAAATACTTTAAATCATATTACATCCGGATTTTCTTTCTTCCGGGTGGGCAACTTCAAAGTCGTAGTTTTCAACGAGTGCAACTTGTGATTGATTTATTTAAGGTTCTTTCTCATAACAAGAATATTACCTTTTTTTTCAAACTCTTCAAATCCGCATTTTTGATATAATCGGACAGGGCCTGTAAATGCTATGCCTTCGTAACCGCCGTCTGCAGCAGGATATGCTTCTACGAAAGTGTAGCCTTCTTCTTTTGCGTCTTCGCAGATTTTTTTTACAATCAGTGTTGCTATACCTTTACCGCGATAATCGGGAGAAATTTCAAAACACACAATTGATTTTATTTCTCCTTTCTTCTGGCAATAATTGCAGCCTGAATCATCAGGAACTTTTGATAAATCAAACTCTCCGACTCTGTAATAATTCAGGCGGTCATTTGCATTGCACCAGCCAACTGCAAGATTATTATCATAAACCAGATAGCCTTGGATTTCGCCAGATTTGACCATTTGCTCGGCGGAAGTACGAATTGCTTTTTTCCAGCCTTCGCTCCCTCCTCCAAACTGTTTTGATTTTTCAAAAAGTTCTTCGGTAATTCTGGGTTTGCTCATATTATAAGCATTGCAATAGCACGGATAAAATGGAGAGCCGTCTTCAAAAGCTCTGTTATCAAAAAAGTCAAAATAATCATCCGAAAGTTCCGGAGTTAGTTTTTTAATTGTGTATTCCATATGATTTATTCTACACCAGCAACTGCTTCAATTTCAACGAATGCACCTTTATGGTCTGAAAGTTCTTAATGCAGTAATTGTGCGGCCAATTAAATCATCAAGTTCCCAGCCGAGTAGGGAAGCACCGCGTTCAATAACTTCGCGGGAACAACCTGCGGCAAAGTTTGCAGACTTATACTTTTTCTTAACAGATTTTACTTCAAGGTCCTGTACGCTTTTTGAAGGGCGCATAATTATAACGGCACCAATTAAGCCTGTAAGCTCATCTACGGCATACAGAACTTTTTCCATTTCGTGTTCCGGTTTTATATCTACAGTGATACTCCAGCCGTGACTTGTAGTTGCGTGAATCACTTCATCAGAAAGACCGGCTTCCTTCATAAGTTCCTGTTCTTTTATACAGTGCTGCTCAGGCCATTTTTCAAAATCAAGATCATGAAGAAGACCAACAATTCCCCAGAATTCTTCATCTTCACCATAGCCAAGTTCTCGGGCGAAGTAACGCATTACGCCTTCAACAATCTGCGCGTGTTCAAGATGAAAATCATCTGAATTATATTTTTTAAGAAGCTCCCAGGCTTCGTCCCGTGTGATATTTGCTGAAAGTGACATACGCGCCTCCTGATATAAAAAAGTGTTTACCTAGTAAATAGATAGGGTTATAATAATATGTAGAGGCTTAAGAGTCAATGAAAAGTATTCTGATTAAAGACACAACTCGCGAGGAACGCGAAAAGATTGTTAACGATGCACTGGGTTGTGGAAGTGATTGTTCAATGTGCTGTGCCTGCGGTGGTATGGAAATAGACTACCAGCAGTACATTGACGGTAAAAAAGAAATTGCCCAGCTCAACGCAGAATACCGGGCAAATACGATGATCGGGCATTAATGAAGAATAGCCCTTAACATTTATCCTTTCTGCTTCCCCGCCATGCCCCAGTTTTCAAGAGGCGGTTCGTTGATGATTATAAACACATCTTCAGGGGCAATCGAAAGTGCTTTTACAAGCTTTGAGGTGATGATTTCTATGGCGGATTTTTTCTGTTCTTTGGTGCGGCCTGGGAAGATAGTGAGTTCTATAATCATGAAGTTGTCAGATTTTTCGGCAGGTGCTTCAAAATCGGAACGGTCAAATTCAATTATGCGCTGGAATCTGTCCCAGTCTGAAATTCCAAGAGCTTCAATAAGGCCTTGGTGAACACAGTCAAAAATCGTTTTCTTATATTCG
>JAFZWX010000213.1 GCA_017617145.1 Treponema sp.
CTTTGCTATTGAGCGTGTAGTTCATCCAATTACAGGTGAGCTTATCTGTGATGTAAACCAGTATATTGATGAAGCAATGGCTGAAAAAATAGAAGCTGCCGGTGTAGAAAAGGTTAAGCTTAGAACAGTACTTACCTGTGAAGCTAAGCACGGTATTTGTGTTAAGTGTTACGGTAAGAACCTTGCACGCAATAAGGTTGTAGAAATTGGTGAAGCAGTTGGTATTATTGCTGCTCAGTCAATTGGTCAGCCTGGTACACAGCTTACACTTCGAACCTTCCACTCTGGTGGTACAGCTGAAATGACAACTAAGGATAACAAGATTACCCTTAAGTTCGATGCTTTTGTAAAGGATATTTCCGGTACACACGTTGTTACAAAGGATAATAACTGGTTGTTCACCCGAAAGGGAAGCATCACTGTAATCCGTATTCTCGATGCAATTGAAATTGCTAAGGGTGATGAAGTTGTTGTTGAAGACGGCAGCAGCCACATGCGCGGCGATGTTATCCTTAAACGAAAGGGTAAGGATGTTAAGGCCGGCGTTACAGGTAAGGTAATGATTGTTGATGATAAGATTTATCTTACAAGTAAAGAGCAGAAGATGGAGATTACAAACGGCTCTACAATCTATGTTAAGAGCGGAGATATCATCAAGAAGAATCAGGTACTCGGTATCATCGAGCAGTACTTTGAACCTATTATTGCTGAAGCCGACGGTTATGTTCACTTTGAGGACATCATCAACGATTCAACACTTGAGATTCACACCGATAACACAGGAAACACAGAGCGCGTTATTTCTGATCTTCACCTTGACCAGAAACAGCCACGAATCCTTATTACTGACGTTGCCGGTAATGAGCTTGGTACATATTATCTTCCAGCAGGCGCCGTACTTATGGCTAACGATAAGGAAGAGGTTGAAGCAGGATTTACACTTGCAAAGATCCCTAAGGATGTTCAGAAATCTCAGGATATTACTGGTGGTCTTCCACGTGTATCTGAATTGTTCGAAGCACGTAAGCCAAAGAATCCTTGTGTACTTGCACAGATTTCTGGTACCGTTAAGTTTGCCGGTATTACAAAAGGTAAGCGTGTAATTACAATTGAAGACGAATACAACAAGAAGTTTACACACTATGTACCAATGACTAAGCGTATGATTGTACGTGATGGCGATAAGGTAGAAGCAGGTGAGCAGCTTTGTGCAGGTTCTCCAAACCCACAGGATGTTCTTGCAATTCTTGGTGAAAACGCACTTCAGAATTACTTGATGGACGAAATCCAGGCCGTTTACCGCGCACAGGGTGTAGATATTAATGATAAGCATATTGGTATTATTGTACGACAGATGCTCCGCAAGGTAGAAATTGTTGCCGTAGGTGATACACGCTTTATCTTTGGACAGCAGGTTGATAAGTACAAGTTCCACGAAGAAAACAACCGCGTAATAGCCGAAGGTGGACAGCCGGCAATTGGTCGTCCAATGTTCCAGGGTATTACAAAGGCTTCGTTGAATGTTGACTCATTCATTTCTGCCGCATCGTTCCAGGAAACAACCCGCGTTCTTACAAATGCTGCAATCTCTGGTGCAACAGACGGTTTGCATGGTATTAAAGAGAACGTTGCAATTGGTCACATGATTCCTGCCGGAACAGGTATCAAGAACTACAAGGATATCAAGCTCTTTGACGAAAGTGCAACAGACCTTGATGTTCAGATGAACGAGATTCTTGAACGCCGCCGCCTCGAAGAAGAAGCCGAAGCACAGAATGTTGCAGAGGAAACTTCTTTTGAGCACGAGGATAGTGACTAGTAGTATCAAATAATTACAATTATTTAAGGCCGTACATGAAAATGTGCGGCCTTATTATTTAATGCCTACATGTGAAAAAATTAGCTCCCGAGCAAAATGCAAACAAGTACAAAACAAATCTGCTCCCGCGAAGGTATGCCTGCAAACTACGGCGAAGCTTGCAAGGAAAGATTTAACTCGCTTCGCTCGGCAAGCGTCGATGTAGTTTGCAGTCATACCTTTGCTCCGCAGTTTTGTTTTCAAATGTATTTAGAAACTCGCTCTCCGCTAATTTTTTGAGTGATATCATTTATAATAAATACATTCATTGTGAATAATTGTAATTTTTGATATAATATCCATTTACTATGAACACCGAAAATCCATTGATTGTACAGGGTGACCGTTCTCTTTTACTGGATGTGCATGCCCCGCTGGCGGAAGAATGCCGCAATGCGCTTATTCCGTTTGCGGAGCTGGAAAAGTCGCCCGAACATCTTCATACATATAAATTAACTCCTCTTTCGCTTTGGAATGCGGCTAGTGCAGGGTTTAGTGCACAGGATGCGGTTGATGTTCTGGAGCGGTTTGCGCGATACGATGTACCGCAGGCGGTAGTGACTTGGATTAAGGAAGTTGCCAGCAGATTTGGAAAGATAAGACTTATTCCGTGTGAAGTGGAAGAGGGAGAAGAAAAGGATTCTTCAAAAGAACAGTTCCTTTCTCTTGTTGCGCAGACAGAAGCAATTTATAAAGAAATTGGGGCTAATATTGCGGTGAAGAAGCTGCTGGGGGCTGGATCTTGTGACGGCCCTTCGACAAGCTCAGGGATCGCATACTCCTATACTATCAAACTTACTGATCGCGGCACTATAAAGCAGCTGCTTTTAGAGGCAGGGTGGCCTGTTAAAGATGAAGTTACTCTTACAGACGGCGAACCACTGGAATTTAATTTACGCGAAAAAACTACCAGGGGCGAACCTCTTGTAATCCGTGATTATCAGACTGCAGCTGCAAAGGCTTTGGTTGGCGACAAAGGACCAGGGACTGGCTTTGGAACAATAGTTCTTCCTTGTGGTTCTGGTAAGACAATTGTTGGCATGCAGATTATGGACATGCTCAAAACAAGTACACTCATAATTACAACAAATATAAGTGCCGTTCACCAGTGGATTGACGAACTGCTCGATAAAACAAATCTTACCAAAGACGACATTGCAGAATATACAGGCGAAAGCAAAGATATAAAGCCTGTTACAATTGCAACTTATCAGGTTCTCACCTGGCGACCGGATAAGGAAGGTCCGTTCCCGCATTTTTCAATCTTCCATGAACGGCCTTGGGGGCTCATTATTTATGATGAAGTTCACATGCTTCCGGCTCCTGTGTTTCGTGTTGTTGCAGAGCTTCAGGCTGTGCGTCGTGTTGGACTAACTGCAACTCTTGTTCGCGAAGATGGTTGTGAAGGTTATGTGTTCAGTCTTGTTGGACCAAAGCGTTATGATGTTCCGTGGAAGGAGCTTGAACGCGACAAATGGATTGCAAGTGCAGAATGTATTGAAGTTCGAATAGATTTACCGGACTATAAAGAAATTGATTACGCAGTTGCCGGGGCTCGCGAAAAGCATAAGATTGCAAGTCAGAATACCAATAAACTACCGCTTGTTAGTCAGATAATTAATAAATACAGCGAAGATAAAATCCTGGTAATTGGTCAGTACCTTGAACAGCTGGCACAAATTGCAAAAGAGTTGAATGCCCCAATTATAACAGGTAAAACTCCAACTGCAGAGCGCGATAGAATTTATGGAGAGTTCCGCAAGGGAAATATCCGCGTTCTTGTTGTTTCTAAAGTTGCTAACTTTGCAATAGATCTGCCAGATGCCTCTCTTGCAATTCAGGTGAGCGGAACTTTTGGAAGCCGTCAGGAAGAAGCACAACGGCTTGGAAGAATATTGCGTCCAAAAGAAAGAACCAGCCGCTTTTTTACACTTATCACCAGAAACACTGTAGAAGAAGAGTTCAGTTCAAACCGTCAAAAATTCCTTGCAGAGCAGGGGTACTCTTATAGAATCGTTCGCTACGCACAAGGAGAAGAATTGTAATGCCGCAGGAATTTGGTATGGCCGCAGATGCAGCAGCCTGGGAACAAAGCATTTCTTCTCTTTCGGACAGCAAGTTTTTTGAAATTGTGCGTCTTTATCTTGGAGAGGTTGAAACTCCTTACAACAAGCAGCGACTTATTCAGCAGCTGGCGGGCTTTGTAAAGAATGAAACAAATGCACAGAATATAATCTGTCTGCTTGATGATTTTGATATTGAAGTTCTTACAGCACTTTGGTTTATTCCAAATGCAACACAGGAAACTCTTGTTCAGTTTTTTGCAGGCCAGTATACAATGGCAGAACTTTTTAGTGAGCTTTCGAATCTTATGGCACGCCTGCTTGTTTACGAAAAATCAGAGGAGTATGGAACAAAAAAGTTTCTTAAAATAAATCCTTTTATTTGCGACAGACTTGTTAAGTATATAAATCTTTCTAATATTGTTCGCCCTTCGCAGACTGCTCAAAAATCAATTGATGATGTCTTTATAATTTCACCTGATTTTCTGGCTGCTTTTATTTCTTTTATAAACTCAAAGGGCTGTGCCTGTAAAATGGACGGCGAAGTAAAAAAGAATTCTCTTGCAAAAATAAAGTCGGTTTTTCCGGGGCACGAAAAGGCAGTTCAGCTTGTTCTTATTGCATTCATTAATTTGAATCTTGTTCGTGAAGGTGAAAAAACTTACGAAATTGATAAAAAACGTTTTGAACTTTTTGCGGCACTTGACCCACAAAAGCAGTACGCGCTTCTTTGTGCAGCATCTTGTTCAAGGTTTAGCCGCGAAGGTCTTAAAAAAGAAGCCCAGCTTTTGCTAGACACACTTAGCTCTGTTGGCAGCGATAATTATACTCTTGAAAATCTTGTTCGAATTGGATTTCTTGTAGGAAACAGAAAGAGCGAAGGTGTAAAAACTTCTTCAAAATCTAGATTCAGCCGTATGCTTGAGGCTGCCAGAAATGAAACTGAAATTTTACCTGAACAGGCGGGTTCTCTTGTAGAGCGTATGCTTGATTCAGCTGTTGAGCTTGGACTTTTGCAAAAATCGGGAAAAGATAAAAATGGAAATGCTGTTTTTACAAGTAATCAGATTTTTGAAGAGACAAACACCGGCACAAAAAATATCAACATTGATTCAACCTTTACTGTCAGTATAATGCCAGGGCTTTCGTTAAAGGAACTTTTGCCACTTACAGATTTCCTCGAAATTAAAAGTTTTGGAGTTGTTACGGAATATGAAATTTCTCGTCATTCAGTTTCGCTTGCTTTTGACAAGGGTTGGAATGTTGAAAAAATCTGCAGGGAACTTCAAAAACATACCGATTACGATTTACCACAGAACTTAAAAATTTCTATAAGTGAATGGTACGAAGCCTACAGCTCTGCAATGCTTTACAAGGGATATGTGCTCAAGGTTGCAAAAAAGAATATTGGCATTGTAGAAAAAAATCCAAAAATCAGCAGTCATATAAAAGAAACTCTTGCCGAAGGTATTTATCTTTTAGACATCCCGCTTGAAGCAAACATAAATGATTTTGTAGAAGAAAGCGGTCTTGATTTTATGGGTCGTGTAAAAGATTCATTTACAGATGGCGAAAAACTTGATTTTCCAATTTTGACGAGTGGGGTGCCTTTGCAGCTCGGCCCTGAAATGAAGCATGCGCTCCACACGGTCCCTGAGCTTGTCGAAGGGGTCGAAGGGCCACAAACAATAAATTTCCACGCTGCAAGCCAGCTCTTAAATTCCCTAAAGGCTGAACTTAAAAAACTTGACCTTACAAAAAATCAGCGGGAGATTCTGGAAAACAGAATCCGCAACAGATTGATTCTTACAAAGGAACAACTGGCAACAACTTCTGTACGGCTTGAAATATTAGAAGCAGAAGGCATGGATTTTGGCGGAAAGCTTCATCTTTTTGAAGCGGGCTTAAAAGAAAATGATATGATGGAAATTACGCTGCCACAATTTGACAACGAAAATGAATATTTTAAAGTAATTGGCCGCACACTTGGAATTACAAAGCAGACCGGCGATGCAGTTGTGCGCTTTCAGGTGTACCCCACAAATGAAATTACAAATTTTGTTGTGAGCAGGATTACCCATTTAAGAAGGCTGAGGTTTTAAAAAAGCTTGTCATTCCCGTGCTTGACACGGGAATCTAAACTATAAAAAAGATTGTCGGGTCAAGCCCGACAATGACATATTGTGTTTGAGGTTTTAGAATTAATTATGGAAGTATATATCATCCGACACGGAAAAACAGACTGGAACAAAGAATGCCGCTTTCAAGGGGCAAAGGATATTCCTCTTAATGAAGAAGGTCGTGAAGCTGCAAGAAAGCTGGGGGAGCGACTTAAGGACGTACACTTTGATGCAGTTTTTTCTTCACCCTTGAGCAGAGCGTATGAGACGGCGTGTATTGTTGCTCGTAGTGCAGAAAAATGCGATCTCCTCACCGAAATATCCTTTGGCGAGTTTGAAGGTGTTCCTTTTGATGAATGGATGAATACAAACGAACCGCGCAAATACTTTTTTGACAAACCGGGACTCTATGTTCCTCCAAAAGGAGGCGAAACTTTTGAGTCTGGCTGTGAACGCGCAGAAAAATTTATCCAAACAGTTCTTGAGCCATACTATAAAAAAAATCCGGATGCAAGGATTATGATTGTTGCACATGGTGCAATTCTGGCTGCCCTCATGTGTGTGCTTGAAAACCGCGGAATAGACAACTTTTGGGGGCAGGGATTAAAAGGCAACTGCGAAGAAACAATTTATACTTATGATGGTACTGTCTGGAAGCTTGCAAGCGAAGAAAAACCTCAGCAAAATCCTTATATGAAAATTGTTGCAAAAAGTGCAGCAGATTCTGTGAAGCGTACGGTTCAGGTATTGAAAAATGGCGGGGTAGTAATAATTCCTACAGATACAGTGTATGGCTTTAGTGGAAGTGTAGCCTTTGCTACAGATGGCCGTATTCGTAAAATAAAAGGTCGTGAAGAAACAAAACCATTTATTCAGTTGATTGCCCAGCCCGAAGATTTACAGCTTTACACAAATGACACTGTTCCACCAGAACTTCTTTCAAAATGGCCTGGCGCACTTACAATTATTGTGAACAACAAATCAGGCGGAACAACAGCCTTCCGTTGCCCTGGCGATGAATGGCTTCGTAATGTTATCAGAGAGTGTGGCGCTCCAATTTACAGCACAAGCGTAAATCGTTCAGGACAACCTGTGCTTGATGAAGAAGCTGCAATCATAAATGAGTTCACAAACGAAGTAGACCTGATTATAAAAGACGGCGATAAAAAAGGAGCAAAGCCTTCGACATTGGTGAGTATTGTGGATGGGGGTGTAAAAATTCTGCGGCAAGGTGATGTGGAACTATAGCGGCCCTTCGACACCTTCGACAAGCTCAGGGACCCCTGGCACACTGCGACTATTTCCTTCTAACCTCAAACTCCTGAGTATTTTTACGGGCTTTTTCGTTTGTTTCGTTCTGATACTTGTAGTGCTTGTAAAGCATTTCCTGTGCACGAAGCTTTACTGAACGTTTGGTTGTGGTAACCGGCTCCCACTTTCCGTTTGGCTGCAGTACTTCGGCATTTGTGTTGTCTTCAAAATACATATCAAGCCAGGACTTTACCTGACGGAAGGCATTCTTATCAAGAATCGGGAACATAAGTTCAATACGTCGGTCTAAGTTTCGGCTCATCCAGTCGGCACTTGAACAGTAAAGTTCCGGTGTTCCTGCGTTTTGGAAATAGAAAATACGGGCATGCTCAAGGTAACGGTCAACAATAGAAACTACGCTTATGTTTTCACTCAAGCCCGGTACTCCTGGAACAAGCATACAGATTCCGCGGATATTTAGCATAATCTTTACTCCTGCCTGGCTTGCTTTATATAAAGCTGCAATAACTTCTTCGTGAGTAAGGCTGTTCATTTTTGCAATAATCAGTCCCGGCTGTTCAGGGGTGCTTCGTTCAATTTCGCGCTGAATCATACTAAGGATTTTATCTTTTAAAGTAACCGGTGCCATTCCCAGATGCTTCATGTTCTGCAGTGTAGAATATCCTGTTACAAGATTAAAGAAAAGTGAAACATCATTTGCAATTTCCTGATTTGCCGTAAACAAAGAAATATCAGAATAAAGTTTAGCTGTTTTTGTATTGTAATTTCCTGTTGCAAGATGCACGTAGCGGCGGATTGTATCAGACTCGCGCCTAATTACCATTAAAACCTTAGCATGAACCTTAAGATTTACAAGTCCATAAATTACAGTAACACCAGCCTGTTCAAGCTCGTTGGCCCAGGCAATGTTTCGTTCTTCGTCAAAGCGGGCTTTAAGTTCTACAAGTACAACTACCTGCTTACCACGCTGGGCAGCTCTTTCAAGGGCATCAATAATAGGCGAGTTGCGGCCTGTGCGGTACAAGGTCATTTTTATTGCAAGAACATTATCATCATCTGCGGCGTCATTCAAAAACTTTACAACCGGTTCGTATGATTCATACGGAACATGCAGAATTTTATCGTGGAGTTTTAGTGTATCCCAGTAAGGCTCGTCTTCAGGCAAGTCTGCAGGATAAAAGTGTTCCCACTGTTCAAAGCTAAGACGGTCTGTTTCATCGGCATCTCGAAGCTCTAAAAGTCCGCTTGGATCAAGCAGTCCATCTGTTTTATAAACATCCTCTTCTGTAAGTTCAAGGTGCTGCATAATAAAATCGCGCAGAGTTTTTGAAGTTCCGTTGCACTGCAATTGAACAGGGAAAGAAGATTTTCGCTGAATCAAAACATCTTCCATTGCGTGAATAAAATTGCTTCCAGAATCTTCATCAACGGCAAAGTCTGCATCGCGGGCAACTTTAAATACAAGAGTTTCTTCAACCTCAAAGCCCGGGAACAGTTGTGTTCCGCAGAACGTGATAATATCGTCAATCATTGCAAACTGACGTGCCTTAACCCTTCCATCGGTCGGAAGCCAGTAGAGCTTTGGAATGCCACCTGGAATTTCTACAAATGCAATTCGAGGCTGGTCATCATCACCTTTAAAAATTTGGGAAGTTGTTTTAATTCCGGCAATCGGTTTAAGTAAAAAGCCTGCGTAAACATCAAGATTTTTTATATGAGGAAAAGGCTCTGTGTCTGTGCGGAGTGGTGTGAGTAAAGGAAAAATCTCTGAACGGAAAAGTTTTTGTAAATATTCAGTCTGTTGCGGTGTGTACTGTTCGGGCTTTACATAAACAAGACCTTCTTTTGCAAGGGTTGGCAACAAGTCATTAATAAGGCAATCCTGCTGCTGGCGGATTATCTGGTGGGCACGGGCGCTTATGTTCGAAAGCACCATTTTTGGAGTAAGTCCCGAAGCATCTGCAAGTTCCGGGTTAGACTCAAGCAGGCGTTTTGTTGCAGCAACACGCACCTGAAAAAACTCGTCAAAGTTGGAAGAGACAATCGAAAGAAACTGTACGCGCTCGAGTAAGGGCAGCTCTTTACGGAGGCCCTGTTTGAGTACTCGTGCATTGAATTCCAGCCAGGAGAGTTCTCTATTAAAAAAAATTGTATCGCTCATAGTAAATCCCTTCTAAAGAAAGATTATCGGGTCAAGCCCGATAATGACACAACACTGTCATTGCCGGGCTTGACCCGGCAATCTCTCATAACAAAATTACCTTATAACCAAAAATGCTTTCGAACATGCCGGACTTTTCGCTCATAGCAATTTTTTCAAGAACGGTGTTCTTTG
Source organism: Treponema sp. (assembly GCA_017617145.1). The sequence goes on from JAFZWX010000213.1 coordinate 9,649, forward strand.
ATTTTTTTGTCTGCAGATACATAGTGTTGTCCTGAAACTTTATGCTAAAGTCGTTGAACTTCTGGATATGTCCGCGGTCCATGGCATCGGCAATACGCAAAATGGCAGTTAATTTCAAAATAGTCATTCGGTCAGAACGTGGCAGCATTAAAAAGCTGTCTTCATCCTGCGGAACAGAGCTACCTTTATGGTACTTGGCAATTTCAGAAACAATTGTATTATCCTTGCGCGACAAACCAAAAATCTCTGAATTGCGGATTATATAACTTGAATGAATGTTGTGGTTGTCGTAACGGATAAACGCCCCGATATCATGTAAAATTGCAGCAGTTTCAAGCAGGGTACGGGCATGACTGTCAAGAGCAAGTTCTTCCTTAAGCACATCGTAAATCTTTGTGGCAATCATTCGTACACATTCGGCATGGCTTTCGTCGCCGTGGTATTTGCGCAAAAGGTTTCGTGCAGAGGCAGTAATCTGCATGTCAAATTCCCTTTGCAGCTCTTCGTTTTCTGTAGAAATCTGGCTTAGTAAAATTCCGTTACGGATATTTGTTTCAGGCACAAGAATTGTCTGAACCTTAGTCAAATGAATAAACAGGTTGTAAATCAAAAGACTGGTTTGCAATGTTTCGGCTTCGGCATAAGGAATTTTAAAACGTGCAACACATTCATCAACAGAATATTCCTGAATATCCTGAACAAAGGCGTCAAAAGCATCGCGTTCGATAGACCACAAAAAAGTTGAAACAGGCTTTCCAATCAAAAGCGCAGTCATTGTCAAATCCTGACCAACTGCAATAAACTGCTTTACCTTGGAAAGGTCAATTTCACTTTCGAGTGAACCTTTTGTATTATTTATAGATTCCTGAATATATCGCTGAATATCATCATAAGAAGTAGTAAGATTTTTCATCTGCTGTTCAATACGCACAGTTCCAAGTCGCAAGGAATGAACACCTGCCATCTTGCCGTTAGTAATCATCATCATTTCAGTGGTGCTTCCACCAACAACAAGAATCATTGTATTTTCAGTTTTAAAATCAATCGGCTGATCTTTTATGGCTTCGGTTACGGCAAGATACATGAGCTTGTTTTCTTCTACGCCGTCAACAATCTGAATTCTAAAGCCTGTCTGTACGCGTATACGGTCCATAACCGGGTCGCTGTTTTTTGCATCGCGGAAGGTACTTGTTGCAAAGCAGGTAGTTTCGGCAGGAGTAATGCCCCAACAGGCAAGCTGTTCCTTATAGCGCAGTAAGGTTTGAATAAGCAAACCCTGAGTTTCCTGAGAAATTTGTCCTGTAGTAATAGTATCTTTGCCAATAGAAAGTGGAACTTCTGAGCGGTCGAGAATATTCTGTTTTCTGTCTTGCGTGAATTCGGCTACCAGAAGGCGTACCCCTGTTGAACCGATTTCAATGACTGATTCCGGGGTCGCCATAAAAATCTCCTGACAGGTACTATAACTTGTCTATGAGCATAGAACATTTGCCCGAAGGAATAGGCAAAGTTTTTTTCTTCTGGTCAAGGATATTGATTGTAAAGTAGTAGAGCTTTTCGCTTTCCATCTGGATTCCCCAGCCACGGTCGCTCTTGTTGCTCAAAATTGTGATGAGGTTTCGCTTAAGGGAAAGTTTTTCAATACCCATAATTTCAAGGTTTGGAATAATCCAGTCTACAGTCTTGCGTGGAAGGCTTATAGAAAGACCGATTATATTTTCAATCATCAGTGCAATTGTAGAAAGTCCGGCTGTAAGAAGATATCGTTTGCGCGGGAATCCTGGTTTGCCTTTAAGAACAGCTTTACCTTCTTTTGTTGGAAGATATGCTTCCCACAAGTCACCAGCTTGTTTACTGTCATTTGGCATAAGACCATCGAGTACATAGTAAAGGTGGCGTATAGCACATTCGCGGGCAAGTTCATATTTTCCATACTTTTCAAGACCTTTAATAACCATAAAGTTAAAGGCAGGGAAAACACTACCACAATAACCGTTGCCATCTTCTCTAAAATTAGGATCATCAGCACTCAAAGAAGGGAACGGATGATCTGTTCCAAAAGAATCCGGGTCATTCAGGTGGTTCACAAGCTCTTCTGCTTTATCGGCATTAGGAATTTCTGCGAGCATTGGCCAGAAACCTGCGATTGTTTTTGTTTTAAGACGGCGCTGTTCCTTATCAAGGTCGTAGTAGAAGTTTGTATCATTGTCCCACATAAGGGAATTAATTCTTGTCTTGATAGAGAAATACATTTTACGATATTGGAAACTCAAATCCTTATCGTTCAAAATATCACCAAGTGCCGACATGTAAGATGCATTGATTGCCATGCACGCATTGAAGTCTACAGGATAAACAGCATCTTTGCGTGGAGAGTTTGTCATACCACTTGCAGCTGCGGGAACAGCATAAAGGCCGTTATCTTTTTTGAAGTTTGTGTCTATCCAGTTCATATATTTAAGCAGGGTAGGCATAACTTCTTTAATTCGTCTTTTATTTGCAGATTTGTGATATAAGTTAAATTCGGCCCAGGCAAAAAGAGGCAAATCAAGTCCGTTTGGATTTTTTCTGTCTAATACAGGTTCATTTGTCGAAACATCATATTTGTTTCGGATAGCACCATCTGTTTCCTGACGCGCATAAAAATAATCAAGATTATTGCAGGCATCAAAATTCCTGTTAGAATATACGAGGAAGAAAGAAGAAAAAATAGATTCAAATTGGTTTATAATCATCTTTCCGTTTTCAGGATAAATAAACAATCCGTCGTTTGACTGTTCTCCTGTGACAGGATCAATCCAGAAAGAAGAAACCCATGACCAGGTCTTATTATAAATATCAACAAAATCCTGATCATAAAAATGAATCTGAGGAAAATCGTGCTTGTTCACAATGACTCCTAAACTTGTTTTAAATAATTATTCTACAATATATAGTATAACACAGAATTCGTAAAAACGCGAAAAAAATTACAAATATTTTATAAATTTTTATTATTTTGTCTAGTGGGTGACATGGTGATAGAAGGGGAAAGTTTTTTTGCAGCTTCAACTCTGGCTGAATTCGCAAAAAAGTGAAAAATTTATTAAAAACTGGATTGCCATGCTTCGTTCGCAAAGACTTGATGGGCGAATGACATTAAATTACAAATACTACAAGGGCTAAAACAATAAGAAGAACAATATTATATCCGGTAAACACTCCAAAATATTTCTTGCCGGCTGGGCTTCTTCCTTCTTCGGAGCTGCTGTAGAGCTTGAATGAAATTACACTTGCCATGGAAGCAATTAATGTTCCAAGACCACCGACATTAACACCAAGCAGAAGCATGTCTCCGTTTGTCGTAAAACCGCTTAGGAGCAGTGCTGCAGGAACGTTACTAATAACCTGGCTTGTTATAATTCCTGTGATGTAGGTTTTAAGTGGGGTAGAAAGCATGGAGTTTATAAAATCAGAAAAGGCCTGTACTGTAGAAAGCGATTTTGTGAAAATAAAAAATCCACAGAAGGTTAACAGCAGGCTGTAATCGACTTTTTTGAAAAGACGGAAGTTGCAGACCAGCATAACTACAATCGTAAATCCAAGCATAATCAGATAATTTACGATATGGAAAACAGTAAGCAGGCAGAGTATAAAATCGGCAATGTAAAAGAAAGTACGGAAGTCTACGGTTAAGAATGACATCTGAGTCTGAAGAACATTTCCCTGTAGCGGCTGTTGGGGCTGTTCGCCTTGTCTGGCATGTTTTTTTCTTGTTATGAATAAAATGATGGCACCAAGAATTAAAAATGAAGGTAGAGCGATTTTTGCGGTTAGAAGGAAAAATTCTTTGGCAGAAAAACCGTAATATGAAAACAAATAAAGATTTTGAGGATTGCCCATTGGCGTTACGCAGGAGCCAAGATTTGCAGCTAAAGTTTCGAGTACGACAATTGTAAGGGCTGGTATGCCTATGCGACTGAAAATCAAAAGTGTAATAGGAACAAAAGTTAAAAGAGCAACATCATTTGTAACAAACATCGAGATGAAGAAAACAAGGTAGGTGAGTAAAAAATAAAGTCCTCTTTGACCTTTACAAAGTCTCAGAAGTTTTGCTGCAATAATATTCAAAAAGTTCTGGCTCTGGAATGCCTTTATGACAATCATCAGACTGAACAAAATTGCAAGCGTGCGAAAGTCTATTGCCTGAATACAAAGAGAAGGTGAAGGTCTTATAAAAATAAGCGCGAGCAGTGCAAGTACAATTGCTGCAAAAAGCACCGGCTCACGCTTTATAAAAGAAATTATTTTATTCATTGGTTGCCTAGATGGCTGCAAGTCCGCGTTTTACGTCTTCAAGAATATCTTCTACATTTTCAAGACCACAACTGAAGCGTACCATTCCACCGTCAATTCCTGCTGCAACAAGCTGTTCATCTGTAAGCTGGCGATGTGTTGCACTAGCAGGGTGAAGTACACAAGTTCTGATATCGGCAACGTGAACTTCATCAATTGCAAGCTTTAGGGCATCCATAAAGCGAACTGCTGCCTGGCGTCCACCCTTGATGCTGATTGAAATTACACCACAAGTTCCGTCTGGAAGATATTTTTGTGCGCGTTCATAATATTTGTCGCCTGGGAGTCCAGGGTAAGTTACCTTAGCAATCTTATCACTCTGCTTAAAGAATTCTGCAACTTTGCGTGCGTTTTCACAGTAGCGTGGCATGCGGACAGGAAGTGTTTCCAGACCAAGGTTCAGGTAGAAGGCGCTCTGTGCAGAAGGATAACAGCCAAAGTCTCTCATAAGCTGGGTGCGGGCTTTTACAATGTAAGCGGCTTTTCCAAAGTCTCCTACATAACGAAGTCCGTGGTAGCTTTCGTCTGGTTCAACCATATCGGCAAATTTTCCTGTTGCCTTGTAAGCTTTCTCCCAGTCAAAGTTTCCTGAATCTACAATACAGCCGCCGCCCTGAACAGCGTGACCATCCATATATTTTGTTGTTGAATGAACTACAACGTCTACGCCCCATTCAATTGGACGGCATAAAATTGGAGTTGCAAAAGTATTATCTACAATGATTGGAATATTGTTGTCGTGAGCAGCCTTTACCCAAGTTTCAAAATCAAAAACTGTAAGGGCTGGGTTAGCAATAGTTTCACCAAAAATACATTTTGTATTTGGCTTGATAGCCTTGCAGATTTCTTCGTAGCTTGCGTCTACATCTACCCAGATACATTCAATGCCAAGCTTTTTAAGAGTAAAACCGAACAGGTTGATTGTTCCGCCGTAAATGCTTGAAGAAGCAATAAAGCTGTCGCCAGCAGAACAAAGATTCAAAACAGAAAGAAGGCTTGCTGCCTGACCGCTCGAAGTAAGCATACAGCCAATTCCTCCTTCCAGGTCTGCAATTTTCTGTTCTACTGCATCGCAGGTTGGATTTGCAAAACGAGAGTACATATATTCAGTAGGCTTGTCAAAAAGTGCTGCAACGTGATCGCAGCTGTCAAAGCGATAAGTTGTACTCTGTACGATAGGAATTGTTCCAGGTCCACCATTTGCCGGCTTATAACCTGAATGTAATGCTTTAGTTTCGATTTTCATTTTGGTCCTCTTATATTAATTATGTTTTTTTGTATAAAAAATATCTATGCTTTTTTATATAAAATGATTTATTCTGAGGCGGAGTGGAAAAACCCCGAGGACAACTTCCTTCTGTTGTCCTCGGGGTTTTCCCACGGGAGCCTCAGAATCTCAAGATTTATTATACTAAAAAAAAATATAAAAAAAAATACTTTTTTTTTGTTACCATTTAAAAAAAACATGGTTTAATATTCGAAAGCAGCGCGAACGATAGGCCTTGAGTTTGTTGCTGCTCAAAGTACGAAACCAAATAAGAGAAGGCTAAAGGCTTTTCTCAGGAGGATAATACTATGAAAAAGATTTTTACTGTTTTGGTTGTGGCTCTTGCTATGAGCCTTGCGTTTACAGGTTGTGCTTCTAAGAAAGCAAATGCAAAAGGTCCAAAAATTTATCGTGTAGATATTGGATCAGTTATTGGAGGCACTATTGAAGTTGGACAAGTTGCTGAAGAAATTAATATTACATCTTTGTTACCTGCAGACAAACTTCCTTCTGCCGGAGAAACAGTTCGTGTAATGTGGACTTTGAAATCTGATTCTGATCTTGATAAACTTTATGTTAGCCTTGGAGAAGATGAAACAGAATATGTGTTTGCAGAAGATATTTCAGCAGATGAAGCAAAGTATGTTGTTATGAGTATTCCAGTTAAGGAAGATTTGACAGGTGATGTTTATCTTTATCTTTGGAGTGACGACGACGCAATTTGCGAAACAACCTACATTGATGCAAAATAACATTCAATAGTTGGTTGAATCAAAAGGTGCCTGAGACTTTGTAGCATCCCACGAACGGGGCGAAAAGGAAGTTCGTGTGCTGCTACAAAGCCTCAGGCACAATTTATTTAACAATATTATTGACTGTTATTCTGCTTTGTTTGCCGGAGAAGTTGGTTCTTCGGGTTTTTCAGTTTCTGTTGGTTTTGAAGCTGGTTCGAGGGATAAGTCGCCTTCTTTTATCCAGCCGATTTTTCTAAATAAAAGTCCAAAGGCCCAGGTCAAAACTGCAGGCAGTACAAAACAAATTAAAACAAGTCCAAGCCAGTTAAAAAATCCTGGAGTGATTGCAACGGCGCCGTGACCAATTGCAACTTCGCTTGGTTCGTACCAACCCGTAATTACACCTATTTGACCAACAAGTCCGCAGGTTCCCATTCCAGAACTTACGGCTGCACCATTCATTTCCATTTTAAAAAGACAGGTTGCAAGAGGACCTGTAATTGCACTTGTTAAAATCGGGGCAATCCAGACCTTTGGATTTTTAATAATGTTAGGCATCTGTAACATGCTTGTTCCAAGACCTTGTGAAAGAATGCCTCCCCAGCGGTTTTCGCGGAAACTCATAACGGCAAATCCGACCATCTGTGCACAACAGCCTGCAACAGCAGCACCACCTGCTAGTCCTGTAAGCCCAAAGGCAGCACAAATTGCAGCTGAACTAATAGGAAGAGTGAGAGCAACTCCTACAATCACAGAAACAATAATTCCCATCCAGAACGGATGGAGCTTTGTAGACCATACAATCAGCTTGCCGATTGAGCTTGCAGCGGCTCCAATATATTTTGCAGTAAGAACAGTAAGAAGGGCTCCGACAAGAATTGTTACTGCAGGAGTAACAATGATATCAACCTTTGTTTTTTTGCTTACAAGACATCCAAACTCGGCAGCAATAATTGCAATAACTAAAACTGCCAAAGGACCGCCAGCACCACCGGTAACATTTGCAGCAGCACCAACAGCAACAAGGCTAAAAAGTACAAGGGCAGGAACACCCATTGCAAAGCCAATTCCAACTGCCATTGCAGCGCCAACAACATGACCTTCTGTTGCAAAGTTTCCGGCATCAACTAAAAACTGAAAAACCGGATTAACAGAAAGACGCAGCAGCTGTTGTCCCAGTGTTTTAATAATAGTTCCAATAAGCAGGGAAGCAAAAAGTCCCTGAGCCATTCCACTCATTGCGTCAATTAAGTAACGCTTAACATACTTATTCATAAAAAATCCTTTGAGAAAAAATGTGTTTGTTTTGTGGGCGTGATTCAGCCCTGTAGTAAATTACGGGAAAATGTTGATACGCGGTGCGCCTTGGCGTCATCGGTAAAGCAGGACACTATGGACTCTGCACTAGTTCATCTTAAACGTAAAGTCTTTTAGCAATTTACAATAAATCAGAAGGTTTGTCAAAGGAAACAAACAACAAGGATATAAGTACGCTCTGAAGATTTTTGGTCCATTGTTAATATTGGTATTTTCCATTATACTATAAATGAAAAAAGATTTGTTTTTTGTTAGCGAAAGGAACAGACAAATGAAAGTATTCAGAATTCTGCGAAATTATTTTATATATTGCGGATTAGAAAAGGACGATTATAATGCATTAAAAAAAGATGCATATGTTTCAAACTTTGTAATCTGGCGGGTTCTTCATATTTTTCTGGCAGTTATATTTGGAGGTTTGTTTGTTAGTTCTTTATTTGATTCTATGCTGGAAATAAATAGAATTTTTTATTTTGCAGCTTTCGTTTATTCGGTATTTACTATTCCATGCTTTTTTGTTCTTAATAAAAAATCGATTATTCCGCAGTTTATAATTTATTTAACAATGTCTATGCTTTTTATTTTTGGATGTTTAATTTCCTATAATAAACCCTGGGGACACGCGACAACCTTTGTTACCCTGCTGCTTGTTCTTCCAATGTTCATGGTAGATAAACCTTTTTTTATGGCAATTGAGTTATGTTGTGCTTCGACACTGTTTCTTGTTTGGATGCATGGTGTAAAGCCCTACGATGTCTGGAGAACCGATTTTGTTAATGTAATAGTTTATACAATTATAGGAGTTTTTCTTAATATAATTGCCAACTCTATTCGTATAAGGGAATTTGTTTTAACGCGTGAAATACAAATCCAAAAAGATCTTGATGATTTAACAGGACTTAGAAACAAAGGTGCGTTGACCCGAGAGATAAATGAATTTCTTGCAGATTCTATGACAGACAAAGGTCTTTTGTTTATGCTGGATATTGATCATTTTAAAGCAATAAATGATAACTATGGCCATGATGCAGGAGACAGCGTTCTTGAACAGTTTGGACATTTTCTTAAGCAGGAATTTGTAAATGGAGAAATTGTAGGACGCTTTGGCGGAGATGAATTTATTCTGTTTATTAAAAATTCAGACAGTCTTGCTGAAGTAGATAGAATCGCCAATAAAATAAAGTCTCTCGCGGTAGAAAGAGTTACCATGCCGGACTCTCAAAAAGAGATTAGTGTAAGTATAGGGGTTGCAATTTATCAGGGCCGCGATACAAATTTTTCTGAACTTTTCAAAAAAGCAGATACAGCTTTGTATTTATCAAAGGCTGATGACAAAAGGGAATATCATATTTTTAAGTAGTTATGAAAAAAATTAAAAAACTGATTTTAACAATTACAGCGGTTTGTGTTGCACTGTGTTCATGCTGAACTTTATGTTTACGAAAAAGACGGCCGTGCCTGGACTCTTGAGAATGTAGGCTTCAGACTTCGGGGAAACACAAGCCGAATCTGTCCTCAGGGTATTGATAACGGAAGGGAACAGGGGCAGAAAAGTTATACCTGGAATCCCGATTATTTTCATTATGCAGAAAAACCTAATGACGATTACAGGCAGAGTCACTTTAAGGTAGATTTTGAAGAATTCCTTACAGATGATGAAGAACAGAAAATGGCAGGTTGTATGAAGGGTGTTGCCCTAAAGCGAATGGATAATTCCTGTACCCGAGAAATTTTCTGTTATGATTTGTTCCGCAAAAATGGAATATGGACAGCGCCTCGTGCAAGTCATACAAGGCTGCAATTAAATATCATAGAAGACCTGGAAGATAATTCTGTAACAACTGTAAACTTTGGTGTTTATGAAATGTTTGAAGAAGTAAACAAGCAGTCTCTTAAGGAGCGCGACAGTGAAAATAATACGGCTCAGAATGCCTGGAAAAACAACAAAGGAAATTTGTGGAAGGGTCACAGCGATTTGACGGCAGGTTCTATTGAGCAGGCCGGTGTAGAAGATATAAAGATTTTCTACGAAGGCGAAACAATTGAAGGTAACAATGTTGTTTACAAAGAAGATGGCAACGGCCGCATAGGTTATGTTTTTGACAGTTATAATCTGGACTTAAAAACAAACAAAGATAAATTAGATTCCGCAAAAAAAGAGCTTAACGGTTTTATTGCAGATCTTAATAATTTGCCGAATCCCGCAGACGAAAATGATTCAGTTGCCATTGAGCAGATAAAGGCCTTTTACGAAAAGTGGTTCGACATGGACTTTTTCTTAAAAACTTATGCCATAAACATTTTGTGCGGCATGGATGATGACTACTGGGGCAACAAAAATAATTACTATCTTTATTTTGATACCGGCAAAAACGGTTCGGGCAAGGTTTATTTTATTCCTTTTGATTACGATAATTCACTTGGTAACTCCATTTTTGAAGGTGGCTTTAAGCACAATCCTTTAGATTGGGGCAGGGGCGAAAACCGTCCTCTTATAGATAAGCTTTTGCAGGTTCCGGAGTACAAGCAGAAGTTCAAGGATTATCTTCTTGAGGTTTCTGCCAATGAATACTGGAGCTATGAACGCTGCAGCAAACTTTTTCAGGATTGGGGTCAGATGTGTAAACCATATTTATACAGCCCGGATTTGAACTGTAAGTATGTGGGAGTAAATCATTTTTTCACCGATTACATCTGGTGCAATTACGGTTATTCACTCGTGAACAAATACAACAATCTTTACGATGCCACCCGCCGCTCGTTCGAAAAGTGGCTAAGTGAATAAAAAATCGTGTTGTTATAAAATAGTTTTTTCATTATACTCACAATATGAAAGTAGCAATTTTTTTTGGTTCCAAATCGGACAAGGACACAATGAAAAAGGCTGCCGATGTGCTTACAGAATTTGGCGTTGATTACAAAGCCTATATTATTTCTGCACACAGGGCAGGGGCTCTTCTTAAGAAAACCGTAGAACAGGTAGAAGCCGACGGCGCTCAGGTTATTATTGCCGGGGCTGGATTGGCAGCGGCTCTTCCTGGTGTAATTGCGGGAATTACTACGCTCCCAGTTATTGGTGTACCGCTGGAATGTGTAAGTGATAAGTCGAATGGTCTTGGCGGAATGGACGCTCTTTTGAGTATTGTCCAAATGCCACCTCAGATTCCGGTTGCTACTGTTGGAATTAATAGTGCCAAGAATGCGGCTTATCTTGCCTTGCAGATTCTCGCTTTGCAGGACAAAGATTTGGCACAGAAGCTTAAGGATTTTAGAGCTAAATTAGTTGCTTCTGCTGAATTGGATGTGGTTTTTTGATATTAGTTAATAGTAAATAGGGAATAGTAAATAGTATGCAGATTGTAGACTATAAGGAATTAATTATCTGGCAAAAGTCAATGGATTTAGTTTCTGAAGTTTATAAACTTGCAAAAAAGCTTCCCAAGGAAGAGACATATGTTTTGTCTGATCAAATAAGACGATCTGCTATTTCTATTCCATCAAACATAGCAGAGGGAAATGGTCGTCATTCTGTGAAGGAATATGGGTATTTTCTTTCAATTGCCAGAGGATCAATTGCAGAATTAGAAACTCAATTGTTACTTGGTGAAAGAATTGGATATTGGGAATCAAAAGATTTAACACAATCATTTGATTTAATAACAGAAATAAGAAAAATGCTTACAAAAATAAAGCATAATCTAGCAATCAAAGAATAGTAATAAATAAAGAAAAGATACTATTTTCTATTTTACTATTTACTATTCACTAACGCGACTGCAAGGAGCGAACAAATGGCAAGTTACAAAGAAAGTGGTGTAGATGTAGAAGAAGGATACCGTGCGGTAAATAAATATAAAGAGCATGCTAAGAGGACTGCAATTCCGGGCTTGCTCACAGGACTGGGAAGCTTTAACGGAATGTTTGAAGTGCCTAAGGGTTATAAGAATCCTGTTATTGTTAGCGGTACTGACGGCGTTGGAACAAAGCTGGACATTGCGTTCAAAATGAAAAAATATGACACTGTTGGAATTGACTGTGTTGCAATGAGCGTAAATGATATTCTTTGTTCCGGTGTGCAGACACTGTTCTTCCTTGATTATGTTGCCTGCGGAAAACTTGATGCAGATGTTGCTGCTGATTTAGTTAAAGGTGTTGCAGACGGTTGTGTTGATACTGGTTGTGCCCTGCTTGGCGGCGAAACTGCAGAAATGCCTGATTTTTATGATGATGGAAAATATGACCTTGCCGGCTTTGGAGTAGGGGTAGGCGAAAAAAAGGATATGATTACCGGCGAAGATATTAAGGCTGGCGATGTTCTGATTGGACTTAGTTCAACAGGAGTTCATTCAAACGGCTTTAGTCTTGTTCGCAAACTGGTACAGAATTTTGATGATCCTTTTATTCTTGACGGAAAAGAAACCGGAAAGACAATCGGCGAAATGCTGCTAACTCCAACACGCATTTATGTAAAGCCTGTTATGGAAGTACTTGGAAAATACAGAAAGGCTGTTCATGGAATGGTTCACATTACAGGCGGCGGCTTTTACGAAAATATTCCGCGCATGTATCCAAAGGCAAAGGATGCTAAAAAGCAGCTGATTTCTGTTATCAAAAAAGACAGCTGGAGCATTCCTCCGGTATTTGGTGAACTGATTAAGAGAGGTGCAGACCTTTCTACTATTTACAATACCTTTAATATGGGAATTGGTTTTGTTCTTGCGGTAAGTGCTAAACAGGCAGATGCCATTGTAGAAATGTTTAACACAAATGCGGCTAAATACCACAAGGATTATTGTCCTGATATGAAGGCATACATTATTGGTAGAGTAGAGTATGCACAGAATGAGGTGAAATCGCAGAAGGATGCGGTTTTGTTTGAAGACTGATTATAATATGAAAATAAATACAGCGGTGCTTGTAAGCGGTGGTGGAACCAATCTGCAGGCTCTTATTGATTACGAACAGGCTCAAGGAGAAAAATGCCCTTACAAAATTGTGTGCGTAATAAGCGACCACAAAGATGCATTTGCACTTGAGCGTGCGGCTAAGGCAGGCATTCCTGCTACAGTTCGTAGTCCCTATTCTGTAATGGGTAAAGAGAATGCGCAGACCGCAGATCGTGATACAAAACGTCGTGCTGTGAGTGATGCAATGCTTAAAGATTGCAAGGATTACGGGGCACAGGTAATTGTAGAGGCAGGCTGCCTTACAGTTTTGTCTGGTCCAATCCTTAGCGAGTATGCAGACAGAATTATTAATCTGCATCCAGCATTGCTGCCAAAATACGGCGGAGTTGGAATGTGGGGACATCATGTTCACGAGGCTGTGCTTGCCAACGGCGAAAAGGAAAGCGGCTGTACCGTTCATCTTGTAAACGAGGTTTGCGATGGCGGTAAGATTCTTTTGCAAAAGAAGGTTCCTGTTTTGCCGGATGACACACCAGACACTCTGTATGCCCGTATTGCACCACACGAGCACGAAGCATTGCTGGAAGGTCTTCTTATTCTGTGTAATAATTTTTAGGTGTCATTCCCTTAGCGGAATAGTGTCATTCCCGTGCTTGACACGGGAATCTGTCTTATGTTGAGATTGTCGGGTCAAGCCCGACAATGACAAAGTAACAAAATAATATTATGAAACAAAACAAATTAAACCTGGGGTCGTATTTTAAAAAATACGCCTTTATATATTTTCTGGCTGTAATTGGAATGCTGGTGGGCGTTATGCTCGATATGGTTTTTCCAATTGTTGTACAGCATATAGTTGATGATGTTCTCATTGCCAAAAGGCTGGAGCTTATAAACATGCTGCTCCTTGCTATTCTTGGTATTGGTGTTGGACGCTTCTTTTTCTGTTATGCCCGCGAATGGCTTTGCGACTACGCCGGCAGTAAAATTGCCTGCGAGGTTAGAATTAATCTGTTTCAGAAAATCCAGAGTCTTTCTGCAAACTTTTTTGATGGAATAAACTCAGGCGAGCTCATGTCACGCGTAAAGGATGATGTTGACCATATCTGGGATGTGGGCTGTTTTATGGCAATTCTTTCGGCAGAAGTTGTAGTTCGAACTGTAGCAGCAATGTTCTTTATGGTGCGCATAAACTGGCTGCTCTCGATTATTCCAATTTTGGGAATGCTTGCAACCGGAATCATTGCCGTAAAAATGGAAAATAAGCTTGATGTTCTTTTTGAAAGCGTTGAGCAGGAAAACTCCGAATTGAACAATACTGCTGCCGAAAATCTGGCCGGTGTTCGTACAGTAAAAGCGTTTGCCCGTGAAGGCTTTGAAATTGCAAAGTTCCATAAGCATAATCAGAAGTACTACGACTTAAACATTGATTTGAGCCGCGTCTTTGTAAAATACAATCCGAAGATTCAGGTAATCACAAGGCTTTTAAGTGCCGCAACCTGTCTTTTTGGTGGACTTATGATTATAAAGGGAAATCCTTTTGCAGGCGGGGAACCTCTTACAATAGGGGAGCTCATGGCATTGCTTGGCTACGTCAGTGGACTTGTGTGGCCGATTGAAATGATCGGCTGGCTTGCAAACGGAATCTCTCGTGCTAAGGCTTCGCTCAGGCGAATTAACAACATTTATGAGCAGCTGCCACAGATCAGGGATGAGTCTGCTCTTGCTGCAGATGGCCAGACTGAAGAAGCAATAACCGAAGCCCTTTTTACAACTGATGATATCAGCGGTGAAATTGGATTTGACCACGTAACTTACAAGGTTGGTGAACGCACAATTCTGGATGATGTTTCGTTTAAGATTGGCGCCGGTCAGACTCTTGGAATTATGGGTGCAACAGGTTCCGGTAAAACCACAATCATAAATCTGCTTAAGCGCATGTACGATGTTACAAGCGGCAGTATAAAGATTGATGGTGTAGATATCCGCGAACTTCCTCTTGGAGTTTTGCGACGTGCAGTTTCTTGTGTAATGCAGGACATCTTTTTGTTCAGCGACACCATCGAAGGAAATATCCGCCTTGGCGAGCGCGATTCCATGACCATACCACAGGTTCGTGGTGCTCTGGAAAAGTCACATTCTGCAGAGTTTGTAGACAAGATGGAAGAAAAGGAGCACACAGTTATCGGCGAGCGTGGTGTAGGTCTTAGCGGCGGTCAGAAGCAGCGCATTACAATTGCAAGAGCCCTGGCCCGTAAAACACCTGTGCTTGTTATGGACGATTCCACAAGTGCCCTTGATACCGAAACCGAACAGGATATTCAGAAGGTTCTTGCAGACTTAAGCGGCATGACAAAAATTATCATTGCCCACAGAATAAGTGCAGTCCGCAAGGCAGATAAGATTATTGTTCTGGAAAAAGGTCGCATTGCGGAAGAAGGAACGCATGAAGAGTTGTTGAAGAAGGGAGGTCTCTACAAGGAGACTTATGATTCACAATATTAATAAGCAGTTATTAGATTTTATATCCAATATTTATAAAACAATGGAATGCATAATATTTATAGGCTAGCTTCGCTTCAAGAGTTCGGCGAATTAAATGTAAAATCCACAATCATAAAAAATCATTTTAAACAACTTTTGCAATGATGTGGAACATAATATTCTCACAATCTAGCATTATGCAATGTTTACATAAACATCAGAATAAGAGTTTGTGTATGAAATAATTGTTATTCTGATTATATTGCATTTGAAAATTTGTTGTGTTTTTCTTATATCTTGGTATCATTTTATTAATTTGAGATTGCTTTTTGAAATATGATATATTATGAGGCAGGTGATGTGCATCAAAAAAATCAAGGAGTTAATTATAAAGGTATAACTAGAGTTAGCTGTTGTACTAATAAATGAAATAGTTATTCCGATAAAATATATACAAAATGATATTATAGTAGTATAATATAATACTATAAAGGAGTATTTAAGAAGGATGTATTACATTGAAATTGAAGATCTCGTTGCAAATGCTTTGATTGAGTTATTGGAGCGTTTTGAAAAGAAAACAATTTCATTTCAAACATTATCACGCTATGGAGATATCGTTGTAGAGCATCTTGTTAGGAATAATAAAGAAGTAGTTGCTATGTATACACGTGATAAAACTGATAAGTTTTTTAAGGATTATACAGGCTTTTTTGATGTAGATGATGAAGGTATTACTTTACGAGAAGGTATTACTGTAAAGCAATTGAAAGATAAATTTAGATATAGCATAGCATTTGATGTTTTTTTAGCATTCATTAGTGAAGAAGCTGTAAACATATTAAAAGCAGCATAAAATATTCTAAATGAAAATATTAAAAGATCCTGTTTATGGTTATATAAAACTTGAAAAAATATTTCTCGATAAAATAATTGATACCCCAGAATTTCAACGATTAAGGCATATAGAGCAAACAAGTTATACTCCTTTATATTCTTCAGCTTTACATAATCGTTTTGTTCATTCAATTGGAGTTTATCATCTAGAACAAATAGCGTCAGATTCTTTATTGACATATATCAATAAAGATAAAGAATTGAAGTTAATTAATGATAATAAACAAATAGAATCTCTTTGTGAAGATTTTAATTTAGCGTGTTTATTGCATGATGTTGGACATTCTCCTTTTTCACATTCTGGTGAAAAATTTTATTATTCAATGAATGGTTCTCAAAATGAGCCTATTTTTACTTCTATCAAAAATATTGTAAAATCTAATCTTTTTCAGAAGGATTTTGATTTATGTATTGCAAATAAAACTATTCCTAAACAACATGAAATTATGAGTGCCATAATAGGAGCTCAAAAGTTTCATGAATTAATAACTGATATTGAGTTTTTTGTAAGATGTATTATTGGAGTCACATATAAGGAAGACAAAGAGCCTTTAGTACAAATAAAAAATGTTTTTATTTCATTATTGAATTCTTCGTGTATTGATGTAGATAAAATCGATTATCTTTTACGTGATGCCTATGTTACAGGATTCGAAACAATCGCCATTGATTATTCTCGATTACTTTCTAATGTTGAAGTGAAAATGAATAAAGAAAAACTTGAATTGGTTTTTAATAAAAGAGCATTAAGCGTATTGGAAAATGTTATATATGCACATGATTCAGAAAGAAAATGGATACAAAATCATCCAATAGTTTTATATGAATCTTTTTTAGTGCAATTTGCAATAAAATCTGTTGTTGATTTTTATCGAAAGCAAGGTGTAAATCTTTTTTCTCAAGAAGCATTGTCTGCAAAAGGAATTTCTAATAATTGTAAAATCAGATTACTTTGTGATGATGATATTATTTACACCATGAAAAATTTAATTGATTCAGACTTAATTGATGAATATTTTGATAGATCTATACGTCGTCATCCAATGTGGAAATCCGAAGCTGAATTTAGAGTTATTTTTGATAATAATAAAGGAAAAGATTGGATAAAATCATTTTCAGAAATTCTTGAGAAACTTAATAATTTTCTAGAAAAAGATTGTTCTGTACCATTGCTAAACAAAGATGCTTTAAATTGTTGTGATAATAAAATCAATGAAGTAAAAAATCAACAAGGAATTTCAAATTATGACAGACAGCAATTTGTAAAGAAATATGAAAACTTACATACAATAATTAAGGCTTTCGAACAGTTAGCCATTACCATGGGTATTCCATTTGATTTTGTTATAATACGAGCTGATCGTTTTCAGACGGGATTTTTAAAAAGTTCATTACAAGACATGCTTATCGATTTTGAAGGCTTTGAAAAGCCGAGAAAATTATCTTTGGTAACAAATCTGTTAGAATCCTTGCCAAATGAAGAAAAGAATTTTTATTATCTTTATTACAAACGTGATATTGTAAATACTCGTAATATTTCAAAATTTTCAATAGAGATTGAGAATGTATTTAATTCAATTATTACTATATTATAGTATTGTTTTTAATAATGCATGAAATAAAAAAAAACACTTTATTACTTATAGAAAAGTGTTTTATCATTTTTTTGTCAGGATATGTTTGATAGGTATTGTACTTTATAATAGTAAATTGAGAAGCAATTTTTCTATTATAAAGATGGTGTAGTGGGCGATGTTTGACCCGCAGAAGAGGTAGCGGAAAACCTTGTAGACATATTGTATCTTAACAACAACAACAACAACAACTACTAC
>JAFZWX010000214.1 GCA_017617145.1 Treponema sp.
AATAAACTTTTTCCGTTCAATTCCTTTTATCATTCTGCTAACCGGTGTAATGCCGCTGAGCCGACTTTTGATGGGAACAGCAATCGGAGTACGTGGTGCAATCGTTCCGCTCATTTTTGGTTGTGTACCTTTCTTCAGCCGCCAGGTAGAAACTGCCCTTGCTGAAGTAGACAGCGGTTTAATAGAAGCTGCCGAAAGTATGGGGCTTACGCCGGTTGATATTATCTTCCGTGTGTATCTTCGCGAAAGTATCGGGCCGCTTGTTCGAGGTACAACAATCACACTCGTTAGTTTGATTGGACTAACAGCAATGGCCGGAGCAGTAGGAGCCGGAGGTCTTGGAAACTACGCCATCATGTACGGTCATGACCGAAACCAGCTTGACGTAACCTGGCTTACGATTTTTGTCCTTGTAATTATCGTAAACCTCATCCAACTTGGTGGAAATAAAATTATTAAACGAAACAGACATTAATACGGTCCCTGAGCCTGTCGAAGGGCCACATAAGGAGAAATACTATGACACGAAAAATCGGAATTATTGGCGCCGGACACGTTGGCAGCCACGGAGGCTATGCATTAATAAGTCAGGGCCTTGCAGAAGAAATTGTATATATTGATATTGACGAAAAAAAAGCAGCCGCCCAGGCACTGGACTTACAGGATTCATCAACTTACCTTGACCGCACAGTTCATGTAAAAGCAGGCAGTTACGACGACATAAAAGACGCAGGAATTCTTATAGTTGCAGCAGGCCCGCTCCCCGATATGGCAGCCGGACAAAACGACCGCCAGCAGACTCTTGGAGCAACTGTCGCAATCTTAAAAGACATTATTCCGAAAATCAAAGCAAGCGGCTTCAATGGAATTATCATAAACATTTCAAACCCCGCAGACGTTGTAACACATTATCTTCAGGAAAAATTAGGCTGGAATAAAAAGCGCATACTTTCAACTTCTACAACTTTGGACAGTTCAAGAGTGCGCCGCGCCATAAGCGAAGAAACAGGCTATTCACAAAAATCAATCCAGGCTTATGCACTTGGCGAGCATGGTGAAAGTCAGTTTGTTCCCTGGAGCAATGTAACAGTCGGCGGAAAACCAATCTTAGAACTCATAAAGGAACAGCCCGATCGTTTTGGAAAATTAGACCTTGATGCAATTGCCGCCCGCGCAAAACAGGCAGGCTGGATAATTCTTGGAGGCAAAGGCTCTACAGAATTTGGAATTGGCGCCAGCATTGCAAATGTAGTAAAAGCAATTTTTGGCAACGAAGACAGAATTCTTCCTGTTTCCACATTACTCCAGGGCGAGTACGGACAGAAGGATGTTTTTGCAAGTGTACCATGCCGCCTGAATGCAAACGGTGTTGCAGAAGTAATTCAGCTCAAGCTCACAGACGATGAACAGAAAAAGTTCGACGCCAGCTGCCAGAGCATGACCGCCAATTACGAGCGGGCACTTGGGTTATAAAGGAAAACTATAATTTTAGTAATAATTCTCTACCCTGTTATCTGATGATTAATTGTTTATAAGTTCTTGCAAGCGTTTTAGAACAGAAAGAATATGATTAGGGCATAATTTATTTAACTCATAAGCTGACAAGTTATCGATATTAATATCATTATCTGTGCTAAATTCTTCTTCAAAATTTCTTTTTTCATCCTGCCATAGATATTCAATAATAGTATTAATATCCTGTTTGTTTTCATATGAAAGAAGTTGCTTTGATTCTATTTCATTTACATCAAAATCAAGTTCTTTTATCCAATTGCGTTTTTCAATTAGGTTTTTCTTGGCATCTTTTTTGGTCATACCACTTTCGAAGCCTAGTAATTGAATATTTTTGCATTCCTTGCCAGTTGGTGATTCTGTATATCCTTCAAATGTATAAAAAACATATTCATTCATGAAGCTATAATTGATCGAATATGAAAATAAATCAATAGTCTTATAATGTAAGTTTATGGTATAATAAAAACATGGAAAAGAACACTGAACACAAATATTCAAGAAAAGAAGTTGAAGATTTACTTGAAGCTTGTCTCAATAAGACTTTAGGGGAAATCGATAAAAAGCATGTATTTGACCGAACTAAGACAAATCCGAAAATCACAGGCATTGCCGGTGATGTAATAGAACAGTCAGTTTTCGGTTATGATGCAAACAGCGATTCTTCTCCAGATTTGAACATTGACGATATTCTTACAGAATTAAAAACAACAGGTATTCGTATTTCTAAAAAGAATCCAAAAGAATATGAAGCCAAAGAACCAATGTCTATTACAGGAGTTTCTCCAAATGTTATCATTGATGAAGAGTTTGAGGATTCCCGATTCTGGCATAAGTTAGCACATCTTCTTCTTGTTTATTATTTGTATGCTTCTGATAAAACTGTTCTTGCTGCTGAATATGCTAACTTCCTTGTAAAAGGTTATCAATTTCTTGAATTTTCAGATGATGATAAAAAGATTCTGGAACAGGATTGGCTTATTGTCCGGAACTTTATTCGTTCATTAAATAAAAACGAAGCTTTGTATCCTGAGATTTCACATCTAAGAGATAAACTTCTGTTTATTGATACAGCTCCAAAATGGCCTAATCCACCACGTTTCAGATTAAAAAGAACTGTAGTTTCAAACATCGTTCAGAAACATTTTAATGGTACTCTGGAGCAGCTGCCAAAAGCCTATGATACATATGCTGACATTGATAAAGCTTGTCATGAAATAACTTCAAAATACAAGAATAAGACTGTAGCCGATTTGATGAAGGAATTTGCTATTGAAGGAAAAATCGACAAGGGAATCGGAGAAAGACTTGTTGTAAAAATGTTTGGCGGAAATACAAAGAAAATGCAGGATATTGACCTTTTCAGCAAAATCGGATTGCTTGGAAAAACAATTGTTCTTACAGAAAAAGGTAAACGAACAGAGGATATGAAACTTTTCCGCATAAACTTTGATGAAATTGTAAACATAAATGAACAGTTTACAGACTCTGTATTTTATGATTATTTCAATGAAAATCAGATTTTGTGTATTGTTTTTGAAGAGCATGATTCTTCTGATTTCAGCAAGAATACATTTCTTGGTTTTAAACGCCTTTCTTTCTCTGATGACTTCATAGAGTTTAATGTGAAGAATATCTGGCAGAGAATACGCGAACTTGTAATTTATAAGGAATTGAAAGATGTTCCTGTTCTGGATGCAAAAGGTAATCCCAGAATAAACAAAACCGGTATTCCACAGACTGCACCAAACTTCCCGAAATCATCGGAAAATATAATATTTGTACGTGGTGACAGTTCTGATTCTACACAGAAACCTGAGACTGTAAACGGAATTAGTATGTATCGCCAGTATATCTGGATAAAAGGCAGCTATTTATCACAAAAACTTGATGAAAAAGATTTCATCTAAAACATAGGCTAAAATCTTGATCATTTTAAAAAAATAGGTTATACTAGAAATATGTGTATGCAAAAAACTGTTTGCGAATTATTCGCTGGGGTGGGCGGTTTTAGGTGCGGCCTCAATTCAATTAAAAATAAAGATTTTGCTCCTTCTTCAGAATCATGGAAAACTGTATGGTTTAATCAGTGGGAACCAGGAAAGAAAAATCAGTGGGCTCACGATTGCTATGTAAAACACTTTGGTACAAGCCTTGATTTAAATGGCGAAGACACAACTAATATTGATATTTCAGCAGTGGATAAAAAAGCAATTCCAGACCATAACCTTTTGGTTGGTGGTTTCCCATGCCAGGATTATTCTGTCGCAAGAAGCCTTAATGGAGAAAAAGGAATTGAAGGTAAAAAAGGCGTTCTCTGGTGGTCCATCTGGGATATCCTTAAAACTAAGAAATCTCCTTTTGTTCTTCTTGAAAATGTAGACAGACTTTTGCTTTCCCCTTCAAAGCAGAGAGGACGTGATTTTGGAATCATTCTTTCTTGTTTGAACAATGAAAATTACATTGTTGAATGGCGTGTTGTAAATGCAGCTGAATATGGTGAAGTTCAGAGACGTCGTCGTACTTTTATTTTTGCATATAAAGCTGATACCAATTTTGCAAAATCTCTAAAACTTGAAAAAGACACTTCTCTTATTTCACAGGTATTAGATACAAACGGATTTTTTGCAAAATCCTTCCCTGTAAAAAAGATTGATGTTTCAAAAATTGAAACGACAGAGATTTCTAATGATATTGCAAATGTTTCTGATAATTTTACTTTTGGTTTCTGTAATTCAGGAATAATGTTTAATGGAAATATTTACACTGTAAAATCTACACCGGTTGCTTTCAAATCAAAAACTATTGGCGACATTATCGAAAAGAATGATGTTGATAAAAAATACTTTATCCCAGACGAACGTCTTTATTTTACAGTTCCAACTAGCACTCATTCTGATGAAACAGAAAATGAACTTCCAGCTGAAAGCCGCCATACCTGGCAGTATATAAAAGGTGCAAAAAGAAAATATCGCATCGCTGCAAATGGTCATAAATACATTTATTCTGAAGGTGCAATTCCTATGATTGATGAATGGAATAAGCCTGCAAGAACAATGCTTACAAGTGAAGGAAGCTTTAACCGAAGTACTCACATTGTCCGTGATTTTAAGAATCAAAAAATTAGAATTCTTACTCCAAAAGAAACTGAAAGAATTCAGGGATTTCCTGATGATTGGACTAACACAGGAATGCCTGAGAAATTTAGATATTTTTGTATGGGTAATGCATTGGTTGTTTCTATGATTTCAAAAATGGAAATCACAATTAATGAAATATTTGAGCATGAATAATTTTTCAAACCTAACTAATTTATCATTTTATTAACCAATGACGATAATTATAAAATGATAGAAACAGAAGAAGATAATAGAAAAAGAGATTCTGAAGTAGAACGGGAA
>JAFZWX010000215.1 GCA_017617145.1 Treponema sp.
AGACAGAAAGAAAGAAAACGATAGCCAGAAGTTAATAAAACGTCAAGTAGGTGTAGATTTATGCTTTCTTGAAACAAGAATTGTTGAAATAAGTGCTTGTGTTTGTGTTAGGTACGATGCCGGAATATGTAAACACAAGATGGAACATACAGGAGTTTTAGTTGAATGGGAATGATCCTAAGACAAGACAAGACAAGTGTTGCCGTTCTGCAAAACATTGTCAAGTACTTGGAATGTTAGATATAGATGGGAGTTTGGAAATTGCCAGAAGGGTTTATAATCCAAGGTTTTTAAGTCCATGCTTAAATGCTCATTCTGGAGATACGATTCCAAAAATATTGGTGGAGAACAGGTAGATGTTAAACGATAGAGCAAGAGTTTTTTATTTTGTAGTTCCACAGCCGGTAAAGGTAAGGAAATACAAGGTAGATAAAAACAGCCTTATAGAATGTCTTAAAAGCCATAAAAGATATTCAAATAAGGAAATTGCTTTGATTATGAACCTTCCTGTTACAAAAGTTGAACATTGGTTCAGGACGGATCAGTTTTGGGCTGTTCCAGATGAAGATAGTTGGTTTGAATTAAAAGCTTTGCTGCAGATAACTACAACAGATTTTGATTCATGTATTACAGAGTTTGAGTACAGAAATGGTGTTTATGATAAATCTGAAAGAATATATCTTACGGATTTTATAGCTCCATGTCTTACTACAGAAAGTGCAACAGAAAAGTTTCTTGTGAGGAAAGGCTGATGCAGAAGATTGTAAAAACTAAATTAGCTAAGAAATCACAGAATGTAGAAATTGTTGGATGCATGGATCATACGATAGACCACACTTATGAAAGTGCTAACAGGGTTTATAACGTTTTGGGGATTTGTCCTACAATTCCATGTTGTCAAGGTGGCAGTATACATCCAAAGATTTTGGTGGTTGCCAAATGAATGATGAAATAATACCGGTTTTGGTAGGGGGGCTAAGCGACAAGCTTTGTAATAAAGGAACACAGTTTCATTTTCAGGATAGAGTTTACAGTTCTGAATCAGTTTCTGTTTCAGTAACAACAGCTTTTCATCCTTGGTATTTGATAAAGGTAAAAGAACATGAAATTTGCAGCCATATTGAAAACAGAGAGAAATGAATATGCAAAGCAAATAAGAAAGACTTATGAAAGTCATAAGGTTAGTGCCAGGCGTTGTGAGTTGAAAAAAATAAGCATCAGAAATGATGGATTATCAAACAGCCTTACAACTGTAACTAAAGATAATTTGGTGGTTCAAAGTGTCTGAGATAAAAGAAGTGTTTTGTGTTGCTGTCAGGGGGCGGCCTAGAACAACAGAACAACAGAACAACAGAACAACAGAACAACAGGTAGAACTTGGTTCTAAGGAGTATGTAAATTGTCTAACAACGGTTCAGAAAGATTCAATGCTGCTTTTGAAACTGAAACAAAAAGAAAATATTTGAACCTGATTTTAGATGACTTTTACATCTGCAAGGAACGGCTAAAGGTTTATAAAAATATTTGTCCTACGATTCTTTCAGAACGGTATGGACTGAAAATTATAAAGGTGATGAATGAAAAAGGTTTATGCATTAAATCCGGTGAATTTCAATCACAAAAAAGGTGAGGGTATGAAAGGCAGAAGAAGAACATTGAGCAACATTGTAACTTCGATTGCAGCTCAGGAAGGTGGAATTACAGCCTGTCATTTAATACTGATTATTGGGGTAAAGGATGCCAAAAGATAAATATTTGTGGATTAGACAGGCAACAAAAACCGGATATATAAAAATGAAATCCGGTGGAGTTTGTGATGTTAGTTATCCAACAAGTAAGTTAAGACGTGGCAGAGTTCAGGGGGGGGGCTTATTTCTCCAACATTGACTTGTAATAGCAATGCAATAGTGAGAATTGTGGTGTTATGAATGAAAAGTTTAAGCCAAAAGTCTTGGCTCACATGCCAGGAAGAAATATGTGTTCAGCCAATGTATATGACAAAAATAATATCTGTCAGTCATTAATGGCTTGTATGGGAACTGGTGGTAATAACCAGCCTTTTATTAAGGTTGATAAATATAGGGAGGAACAAAATATGGAAGATGTAAAAACAGAAAATCAGGAAACAAAGGAAAAGTATGCAATTCGTAAACTTACACCTAGAGAGTGTTACAGGTTGATGAACTTTTCTGATGAAGATTTTGAGAAAGCACAATCTGTTATTTCAAATTCCCAATTGTATAAAACTGCAGGGAATTCGATAGTTGTAGCTGTGCTTTGTGCTATATTCTCACAACTTAACATTCAAGGACATAAGAATTGGAATTCTATGACTTTAGAAGAAAGAAGGCATCTTGTTTACAAAGGAACTATCTTGGAAAGGGGAAGTACATGCAAGAAAGAGAATTAATACTTTCCAACGGCTATAAAATCATTGTTCGTGAAGATGGAAAAATCTTTAATCTTGAACATAAAGAATATTGTATTCAAAAAGATAAAGCCGGTTATTGTTCGATTGTATTTAAGCAGAAAAGATATTTAGTTCACAGAATAGTTGCAGAAGCTTTTCTTCCTGATTATGAGAACAGAAGAAGTTTACATGTTCATCACAAAGATTCTAACAAAAGCAACAATGCTGTTAGTAATTTAATTTGCTTGGAAGCAAAAGAACATCAAAAACATCATAAACAGAAATATTCTTATACAAAGGTTTGTGTAATTTGTGGAAAAGAGTTTATTCCACTTCCATCAAAGAGAAACAGAACTAAAACATGCAATCCTGATTGTGCATTGAAACTTGAAAAACAAATAGCACAAAAACGATGTAGAAAAATCAATCAGTATACTCCTGATGGGATATTTATTAAAACTTGGAATTCTGCAAGAGAAGTCCAGAACAATACTGGATTTTGTGAATCTAATATAAATAAATGTTGTCATAACCTTATTAAAAGATACAAAGGTTATGTTTGGAAATATGCAGACAGGGAGGCCAAATAATGACTTTTAAGATTCGTATAACAGAAACACTTGAAAAGGTTGTTGAAATTGAAGCTTATAACAGAAAAGAAGCATTAGAAATTGCTCAAATAAATTATTCAGCTGCAGAAAGTGATTATGTTCTTACAGCAGATAATTATTCTGATGTTGATTTTCAGGTGGTGGAAGAATGTTAGATTTATTTGGAAATGAAATAGAAGAAGAACAGCCCAAAAAAATGAAAGATTGGTCAGGAAATGCCAGAGCAATATTTACATGTAATGGTGCAAGAAATTTTGCTTTAGAAGATAGACAAAGTGAAGATTTTTACGCAACTGAACCTAGGGCTGTAGAAGAACTTTTGGAACGTGAAAAGTTCAGCGATACTATTTTAGAGCCTTGTGTTGGAATGGGTCATATAGCAAATGTACTTATAGGGGGGGGGTACAAGTGTATAGCTAAAGATATTGTTGACAGAGGTTTTCCTGATACAGAAATAAACGATTTTCTTACATTAAAAGAAAATCACAATGATATTATAACAAATCCACCTTACAAATTCTGTAAGGAATTTGTTGAACATGCTTTAGATATTTCTCCAGATGGAACTAAAGTAGCTATGTTTTTGAAATTAACATTCTTGGAAAGCCAAAGCAGAAAAGAACTTTTTGAAAAATATCCATTCAAAACTTTATATGTATTTTCATCCAGAAGAAGTTGTGCAAAGAATGGAGATTTTGAGAAATATCCTACATCGGCTGTTGCTTATGGTTGGTATGTATGGATAAAAGGGTTTAAGGGAACTCCGGAAATAAAATGGATATAAGGAGAATTATTTTAATGGCAGAAATAAAATTTGAATACCAAAGTGTAAAAGATGTTTTACCAGTAAATGACGGCAAGTTTTATGATGTTATGGTCATTCTTTATGGAACTAGCATTGAAGGTGGTTATAACTATTATAGGGGTAAATATCAAAATGGAACTTTTCTTGTGGAAAGTGGTATGTACTTTAAAAAGAATGATTTTATTTGTTCATGGACCCAGAAAAAAGTTATTGCATGGAAACCTTTAGAACTTATTTCTAAAGAGCAGCTTGCTGAATTCTGCATTAAAGCCGGAGTAAAATAATGGGTAAGAGAAGTTTTAAGAAAGCATTTAGAGCTCAGGATGAATATTTTACACCTGGTCTGCTTGTAGATATGCTTGTTCCATATCTCAAAAAGTGGGAAATAGATTTTGTAAATGAAAACGGATATAGGCCGCTTATCTGGTTGCCATTCGATACAGAAGAAAGCAAATACTACACAATTCTTAAAGAAGTAGGATTCCAGGTTGTCAGAAGTCATCTGAATGATGATAAAGACTTTTTTTTATGGCAGCCGGGACAGTTTGATTTAATTGTGAGCAATCCACCGTTCAGCCGTAAGCTTGAAGTCTTTGAACGTATTATTTTTGACTTAAAAAGGCCTTTTGTATTGCTGATGAATATGATGGCCATAAACTATCAGGAAATTGGGAATCTATTCCAATTCGTAAATCCAAAGATTCAATTTATTATTCCAGATAAAAAAGTGTCTTTTGATGGTAATACATCAAGCTTCTGCAGCGGTTATGTTTGTTATGACTTTATAGATCATACAGAATTTATTCACTTGTCTCATAATAACACAAAAAATAATTTTAGTAGATAAAGGGAGGATATATGATTTTAAATGCAATTATAAAAAATACTAGTTTAGGTTTTGATGGTGCAATTTTCACTTTTACTTTATGCCTAGATGTACAAGATGGATATGGTGTTATTTTTGGTGGGTATGCTTTAGATGAATATATTAAAAAGCGTAAAAAAAGAATTATTCAACCATTAGGTGCAGAAGCAATACAACGTGTTCTTGAAGTTGTTGGTGTAAAAAAGTGGGAAGAATTAAAAGGTAAATACTTACGAGTTGAATTTAATGGTTTGGGTTCTAGTATTTCTAAAATTGGAAATATTATGAAAGATGATTGGATAGATTTTGCAACATTTTTCAAGGGAGGAAATATATGAATATTAAAATTGTTGAATTAAAGGAAAAACATACTCCGGTTTATAAGCGAGTAACGGATGCTTGTGCTGATTGTATGGCTAATCTGGAAAATCCTGTAGTAGTTGGAATGTTTGAAACAGTAAGGGTTCCACTTGGATTTGCTGTAGAAGTTCCTAATGGTTGGGAAGGAATTATAAAAGGTCGTAGTGGTCTTTCTTCCAAAGGAATTATTTCAGCATTAGGAACCATTGATCCTGGCTATACGGGTGAAGTTTGTGCAATTGTAACAAATATCGGTAAGACACCATTCTTGATTAATGATGGAGATAGAATCTGTCAGTTTAAGGTTCAAAAAGCTGAAAGAATTATTTTTGAAAAAGTTGATAAATTAGCAGATTCAGAACGTGGAACTAACGGTTTTGGAAGTTCAGGAGTTTAAGAATGATTGAATTCAACAGTAAAAAATACTATCAGCCTATAGAACTGATTGATTTTATCAATGACAGTTCATCAAAACTAGGCAAATTGTGGAAAGAGCATTTCCCTAAATATCAGCAGGTAGTTTTACTTGATCAGATAAACAGAGTTCTTAAAGTTGCAAGAGAAGAACGAAAGATTAATTTTATAAAGTTCAAAAAATACAGGAACTCAGAAAAAATGTTTTACGGCTATGCCGTGGAAGATGTAATTGAATACCTTGAAAACAATAAACAGGTATTTGACATAGAATTAAATAAAAAGGAGAAATAAACTATGAAATTTACAACAAACAGAGATTCTTTGTTAAGGGTTCTGGCTGTAGCTCAGGAAATCATTTCAAACAAAAGCCTGGTTTCAATTCTTTCAAATGTCTATTTTAAGGCAGACAAGAACGAAAACAAGGTTTATGTGAAGTGTACAAACTCAACATTCAAGGCAATAACAAGCATTGCAGCCGATGTTGAAGAAAATGGTGAAACAACGGTTTATTGTGATAAGCTCACAAATATTGTTTCTGCATTACCGATTGGTGATATTCTTTTTGAATCAACTGATCTTGAAATGGTTGTAAAACCGGTTGATAAGAAAGTAAAATTCAAGCTCAAAATGCTGGCATCAGACAAATTTCCGGTTATTAACGGCTTTAAGGAAGATGGTGCCATAAAG
The DNA here is from genome assembly GCA_017617145.1 of Treponema sp. Next base: position 6,156 of record JAFZWX010000215.1, read on the forward strand.
GTTGAAGCTTCTGATTTTAGATGGCTTATTAAACAGACAATCTTTGCCGTTTCTACAAACACAAACAGATACATGATGACAGGTTGTTATCTTTGTAAAAAAGACAATCTTTTAACAATGGTTGCAACAGATGGAAACAGAATGTCTACCTGTAATTGTCCTGTAAATGCAGAAATTAAGGCCGCTATTATTCCGGCAAAGATCCTTTCAATTATTGAAAAGCTTTGTGATTCAGAAGGGTTTATTGAAATCAATACTTCTGAAAAGGAATTCTTCTTCAAAGGATTTGGCTTTGAATTATCATCTTCTTTGATTGATGCACAATATCCAAAATGGGAAAAAGTTCTGCCGGAAGGACTTGATCATTCTATAACACTTTCAAAGACAGAACTTGCAGATGCAATTAAAAGAATGATGATTATGTCAGATAAAGAAGGACGTATTCAACTTGCTGCAGAGCAGAACAGGGTTGTTGTTTCTTCTCCAGAAATGGAAATGGGAAATTTCAAGGAAGAATTATCTGCAAAATATGACGGTGCCAAAATTGAAATTGCAATGAACGTTATGTATTTATCAGATGTTCTTAAAGTTATCAATACAGATGATATTTGCATTGATTTTAAGGTTTCTGATGAAAACACGGTAAAATCTGCAATTATAATTCGGCCGTCAGATACAAATGCAGATTATACTCATATCATCATGCCAATGCATTAATCCTTAATTTTCAAAAGGCTATCGGTTGCAGCAATAATCATTTTCTTTTGTTCTGTCGATAGCTTTTTGAATTTTAAGAGCATAACAAAGTCTATGTCATCAAGTTTTGTTTCTTCTCCGGTTAAAAGATATTCCATAGGAACACCAAAATATTGAGCAAAATTATAAACAATTTCAGCAGAAGGCATATTTCCGTTTCTAAGCCAGTTCCTGATTGTTGATTCAGGAAAGCCAATTTTCTTTGCCCAGGTTGTTCTAGTGAGGCCTTGTTCTTTACAGCATATTTCAAGCCGTTTTACAAATTCGTTTACATCTAATTCCATATTTTTATTATCGTATTTATTAAGTGAAAAATCAACACTTTTTTATTGACAAACGTTAATAATAGCGTTACTATTAAAGCGTTAGAAATAACGTTGGTAATTATTATAAACGTTATAAAACATAGCGGATTAGAGCAGCGGTAGCTCACCAGAATCATAATCTGGGGGTCATAGGTTCGATTCCTATATCCGCCATATCCCCACATTATAGGGATAAAAGGAGTTATTTTATGCCTAAAACAAAAAAACTACAGATTGAAGCTGTTATTCAGGATGAAGAAACAGCCGTAGAAGTGGCTAAAACAGATGCTCAGGTTTCTGATTTAGAATTAGTAACAAACATTGTAGCCGGAAAACTTACAAGCAATGCCAAAGAATATTCTGCTGCATTGAAAAATGAAATTGCCAATTATACCATTGAAAGATACATTGACAATCCTGATGCTGCAAAAAACGATAAGGCCTATCTTAATAAACTTCTTGATGAAGTTGCAGAAAAGCGAAAACTTGCAACTACAACCTGGAACAAGCCTTTAGATGAATTTATTTCAGTTATGAAAGAACTTGAAACTGAGATTAAAACAGCATCTAACAATCTTAAAACAATTGTTGATAAAGCAGATCAACAGGTAAAAGATGAAAAGAAAGCAAAAATTGTAGAGTTTTGGAATACTCTTAATTTTACCATTGTTCCAATTGAACGTGTATTTAATCCTAGATGGTTGAATAAGACTGAAAAACTTACTTCCATCATTGAAGAATGTAAGGCCATTGTAGAAAAAATCACTACAGAAATGAATACTCTTAAAAGTATGCAAGATGAAGATGCAGAAACTTTACAGGCTTTTTATCTTGAAACTTTGGACTTAAATGCAACATTGCAGAAAGGCAATCAGCTTAAAGAAAATCGTGCAAGAATAAAAGCAGAAGAAGAAAGAAAGGCTGCAGAAAAAGAAGTAGTTATTAATGTTGTTCAGCAAGTAAAACCATCAGTAGAAAGTGTTTCTATAAATGTTAATGTACAACAGCCAAAAGAACCTATTGCAACATTCAGACTTGAAGTAACTGCTCCGGCTAGTAAGTTGATGGCTTTAAGAAAGTTCATTGATGACAACGGAATCACATATAAGAAAATATAGGTGGGAATATGAGTAATAAACAAGAAAAGAAAATTCGGCAGCTTGTAAGACGTAATCAAACAGGTTTGGTAAATCAGTCCTGGGATTGTTTCTTCCATACAATTGCAGGAATGAAACTGAAATACAGATTAAAACTTGCATGGCAGATTATAACCGGCAAGAATATCCGTGAAGTAGAGCAGAAAAAAGCTCTTAAAAAAGAGAAATAATCTATGGATATACCTGAATTTGGAATAATAATGCAGCAAATCTCAGAACTCAAAAGCATGTTTGAAACTAAAAAAGCTTCTAAACAGTATGAAGAAAGATTTGCTGCTGAATGGTATAATGATGAAAAGTGTTGGGAACTTAAAGGCGGAATGTCTTTAAGTACATACAGAAGTAATCGTTATTATCAATGTAAAGGTGGAATTCCTGATGCAAAAGTTGGTGGCCGTAATGTCTGGTATAGAGATAGTGTAATGGAGTGGGTAAGAATTCCGGATTCAGATTTACCGGCTTATCATGCAAAATATAAAACAGGTGCAACAAAAAGATGAAACAAATAGAAATAGCTCATAGAAATAGTGCAATAGTGAAATCAGCTAAGGAAGGGCATACAATTGTTGAAATTGCTGAAATTTTCTCTATGAATCCCAGAAGAATTATGAGTATTCTCAAATCTGCAAGAGTAAAGGCTAAAAGGCCAGTACATGCTCTTGAATCTCATTTATGTCAAGCAATAATACAAGATCTTAATTCAGGCTTAAAACAATCAGATATTGCAAGAAAATACTATGTTTCCAGGCAATATGTAAGCCAGATAAAATTTAAATATCAATCATTAAAAAAAACAGATGAATAGGCCGATAATTTATATGTGAACTTATTCAAGAAATTCAAAGAAGATAAACATTTACTTATTATTTTACTTTTACATTTAATTTTGGCTGCATGTCATTTAACTTTTAATCTGTTTTCAGATATTCAATATCATGCAGAATTCAGGGCTGCCGGATGCATACTTATTGCATTGTTTATTTTTTTATTTGGCAGACGTGGTATGTCTTATGCTTTTTTAATTTATGCATGTTCTTTAATATATCTAAATACATTTTATAACTATGGAACCATATTTTTCCTTTTAATTGCCTATGGTGCATATCCTAAAATAAAATGGCCGGCAATTGTTATTTATGCATTAAATGTTTTTGTTTCTTTTTCTCTTAAAAAGCTTATTCCAATTGCTGTTTTAATTCACTTTATATATCTGGGTTTATTTATTTTAATCACGATCTCAATTTATAAGGTAAAACCTTCTAAAACGTTAAAGCTTAAAGAAGATGAAATTTACATCCTGAACGAACTTAAAGCCGGAAAATTACAAAAAGAAGTTGAAAGATATTCTCAACAATCTGTTACAGCAAAACTAAAAAATGCTCGTGAAAGAAACATGATTGAAACAACGGCAGAATTATTAGCGATTTATTCAAAAGAAGCTGAAATAGATGTTTAATCACTTAAAGAATTAATTCAACTATCAATTCAATCAAATTCAACTTAATTCAATTAATAATTCTCTTGTAAGATTGGCTCGACATTTATGTCTAGCGACAAACTTATAGGAGGATTATTTTTTGAACATTATAAGATCTGCAAGTTTAGCTTTTAATTCAGTCAATTCTTTTTCAGCTTGATTTTCTTCTGTTCCGGTTACAAGAAATTCAACGGTTGTATTAAGAGCTTTTGCAATCTTTACAGCTTCAATAGCATCAGGAATCCTATCGTTAGAACATTGGTTTTCTATTTTTCTTTCAGAAAATCCACATTCTAAGGCAAGGCCTCTTTGTGTTTTATTGAGAAGTTTAATTAGTGTGTTAGTTCTTATCCAAAATTCGCACATACCTAAATATTATCGCATAAAAAACACTAGAAAATAAGTGTTTTTTACTTGACAAATACTATTTAAGAAGTGTAAAATAATAACGAAATCACTAGGAAACTAGTGATAAACAGATTGTTAATCTGTAAAGACTGTTCAAGAATGAATTTTCGGTCTTATTCTTGAACTGTTTTAGTTCAAAGGCCTTATGGCTACACCTGACCGAAACATACTTTTGTATGAGGTGTATGCTGTAAGGCTTTTTTATTACAAGCGAAATAAGATGCCAGCCTGGAAAACTAAACATCTTAAATCGCAAGGAGTGTTCTAGTGGAAAACTCAAATTCTTTATCGGCAAGAAAAGATGTTTTGTTTACAGCAACAGATGTTGCCAGAATACTAAACATCAGTAGAAACAATGACATTATTCCTTTTCTTGAATTAAAGAAATTTCTTGTTCGACAAAACGATCATAGGAACAGAAAAGGAAATCTTATTGCAACAGCTTTGGGTGTTCAAAGTGGGTGTCTTGTAAATCAGGTTTATGGCAAGTTCAACAGAGTTCAATTTTTCATTACTGAAAAAGGAATGAAGCGAATTGAAAGTGCATTTTGCCATAATGAACTTACACCAGAACAGCAGAAAAGGGTAAATGCTATTTGCATGGAAGCTGAAAAAACAATGAGGCCAACAGGCTTAGGACTTGCAGAATAGGAGGGGAAATATGAGCAAGTATTCAAAATTAATCACAATGAAAGACAATTTTACAAAGGCTGCAATCGAATCAGAATCAAATTATATGAAATTGTATTGGCAGAATAAGGCTGATACAGTTCAGAACGAAATCAATAACTTGACAGTTACAGAAGCTCAGGAGGAAGTAAAATGATTGATTATAAGTCAATTAATGCCGGTTTTACACCTATAGAACAGGATAAAGAGCCTGAAAAATGGCTTGAACTTAGAACTACCGGAATTGGTGGAAGTGATGCAGGTGCTATTATGGGTCTGAATAAGTATGCATCACCATTGACAATTTATCTTTCTAAAAAGAATGTAGAAGGATTTAAGGGCAATGCAGCAACAGAATGGGGCCATATTCTTGAAGATCCTATCAGAAAAAAGGCTGCAGAAGAACTTGGGATTGAGATTATCAGTGTTCCTGGAATGTATACTTCTTTGGAAATACCATTCATGAACGCAAATCTTGATGGCCTTTGTCATGCTCAAAATCAGGTAACAATAGGTGGGGAAACAGTAGAAGGACTTGGAGGTTATGAAATAAAAACTTCAAGCCGTGGTGATGGCTTTAGTGAAGATGAAATTCCTGATTCCTATTATTGTCAGGTTCAGCATTATATGGCTGTAACAGGTCTTAATTGGTTTATTCTTACGGCTTTTTTCATGAATACAAAATCAGTAAGACATTATGTTATTAAACGTAATGACGATTTTATTTATGAAAAGCTTATTCCGGCAGAAAAAGATTTTTGGGAAAACTTTGTACTTACAAATACAGCTCCGGAACCTTTGGGTGTGGATGCAGAAGAAGAATACATCAAGAACATGCCTATCGGGGATGAAATTGTTCTTGATGAAGAAACAGAAGATTTGATTGCTCAAAGAATGGAATTACAGCAGCAGATTAAAGAACTTGAACAAAAAGAAAGTGCTTTGAAAGATTCTATAATTCTTAAACTTTCAGCATTAAGCAGTTCAAATGAAAATCCTGATAAAGTTTCTGCATCTGGTGAAAGATTCCACTTGTCTTATAATCTGCAAAAACGCGTTTCTGTTGATACAGATGCATTAAAAAAATCCGGTCTTTTTGATAATTACAAAAAAGAATCTGCATCAAGGGTTTTAAGAATATCAGCAAATAAATAAAAAATGTTGACAAAATGTAAGCTTATGGCTTATTCTATGTTATAGAGTAAGCAAAAGGCTTACTATTAAGGTATAAATGCAAGTTTTACTTGTGTTTATAGAGCAATGAAAGATACCCCACTTCTTTGATTGCTTTAAGCAATCGGCCGGTTGGATTTTGTGGGGAAGTCTAGCCGGCCTTATTTTTCATACAGGAGAAAAACTATGAAAACAAACGGCTCTAATGCTAACCAGTTGGCTACCAATCCAAAAGAAAAAAAGGGAACTCTTGGAGAATGGTTGAATGAAAGAAAAGAATCCCTTAACAATGCATTGCCAGCTAATACTGTAAATGTTGACAGGTTTATGCAGAGTGCTTTCCTTGCAATTACAAATCCAAAAATGCCGGATCTTGTAAGATGTTCAAAAGAATCTATTTTCCGTTCACTTAAAGAAGCGGCTGCATACGGTCTTGAATTAAACGGTATGCTGGGCCAGGCTTATTTAATTCCTTATAACGAAAAAGGTGTTATGACGGCCCACCTACAGTGCGGATATAAAGGCTTAATTGCTCTTGCAAGACGTTCAAACACAATTAAAACAATTGCTGCAGAAGCTATTCACGAAAATGATATTTTTGATTGTGAACTTGCATCAGGCAGAAGCATCCATCACAAAATTAATATTTTCAAGGAACGTGGTGAAGTTGTTGCTTATTATTGTCTTGTTGAACTTGCAAACGGTGGTGAACAGTTCAAGGTTATGTCTAAAAAAGAAATTGAAAAACACCGTGATAAGTTTTCAAAGGCTTACAATCCAAAGGATCCAAACAATATCTGGAACAAGAATTTTGATGCTATGGCCTTAAAAACTTGTGTTATTCAGGCTCTTAAACTTTGTCCTATCTCAATTGAAGCTATGGATGCCGTTGCAAAAGAAGAAAAGGACGATATAAAGGATTTTTCTGAGCAGGTTGAATACACAATTTCTGATGAAGTGCCAGAAACAAAAGAAGAAACTCCGGCTATTGAAGATAAAAAACAGCAGAAAAAAGAAGAACCTGTTCAGGAACAAAGTTCTTTTGATGAAGCAAACGGCATGACGGATGAAGAAATGGCCGCTGCAAATGAAGCTTTTGATTCAACTCCGGAAAATGTAAATGATATTTTCTAAGGTGTATAGCTCCATTCTTTTGTGAGAGTGGAGCTATTAGGGGGATTTATGCAAGGACAACATAAAGATTTCAATTGTTTAGATATTATAGGTTCTAAATATAATAATTTAACAGTTTTATCTTATAGTCATTCAAAGAAAAACAAATATCGTTTTGATTATTTTTATAACTGCAGATGTAAATGTGGAAATGAAATAATGGTCTCTCGTAAAAATCTTGTTAATGGAATTACTCAAAGTTGTGGATGTAAAAATCAACTTGAAGATTTAACAGGTAGAAAATTTGGAAAGTTGTTTGTTATTTTCTATGATGAAACTTTAATAAAAGGAAAAGGTAGAAAATGCATTTGTAAGTGTGATTGTGGAAATACAATTGAAACCTGGGATAGATTAATAAGGTATGGAAATAAAAAATCTTGTGGATGCTTAGAAGCTATAAGAACTCAGGGTTCTTTTAGACATGGTTATAGCTTGAAGAAACATAAAGATCGGTTGTATACAACATGGGCTAACATGAAAAACCGTTGTTCGGATATTGGTAATAAACATTATAAAAATTATGGTGGACGTGGTATAAAAGTTTGTAATGAATGGAATGAAGATTTTGTTAGTTTTAAGAATTGGGCTTTAACTTCTGGTTATAAAGAGAATCTAACCATTGATCGCATAGATAACAATGGAAATTATTGTCCTGAGAATTGTAGATGGGTTGATAGAAAAGTTCAGGGAAATAATAAAAGAAATTGTTTTTTAATCACTTATTCTGGTAAAACTCAGACATTAGCACAATGGAGTGAACAATTAAAAATAAATCGAAGTACGATTAAATATAAATTATCTAAAGGTATTTCATTTGAAAGTATTGTAAGAGGTGCAAAATGAAAATTGTATCATTCTTTCATGGATGCCTTATTCAAGATAAAGTAGTTCTCAAAATTACAGATGAAAAGGATCTGATAACATTAAGAAAACTTTTCAAATCAAAGGCAGAACGTGAGCAGAGAACTGAAAAAGAAATCCTTCTGGAATGTGAAATAGATGCTGCTTTTCAAAAAAGAACATTCAGGCAATTAAGGGCTGTATTTAAGATTGTAACGGTGATTTTTCAGTCTGATTCTGAAAATCATAGACCACCTACAGAAGAAGAAAAATACAGCCTTTATTTAGATTTATTGGATCTGTATGCAGATAAAATTCCTAACAGATACACCGGTGAATTAAGATCAATTCATATTTCAGAAGCAAATACTGTAGCCGGTAGTCATTTAATAGATGGGCTTTTGTATCATGTTACTACATTATGCAGCTTACCTAATGACTTACAGGCAACAGTTAGAAGTGTTCTGTATGAATGGGAAATTTGGAGAGGTAAACAGGAACATGATATAAACGATGATAGAACTATTGAGCAGATGCGAGAATATCTTGTTTATTCAGAAGCATCAGGAAGAACACCTGTTCATTTTCATCATATTGTAAGTCGTGGTGCCTGTCCGGCTGCTATTGAAAAGGCTTGGAATATCCTGGCTTTAACTCCTGATGAACATAATTTTTTTCATCAGCAATGCAAAACCTGGGATGAATTCTTTGAAGTTTATCCACATTTAAGGGGAAGGGTTGAAATGGCTTACAAAAAATGTAATGAACTTGTTCAAAGAAATAATGAAATTGGAATTATCTCAATGGCAGATATGGATAATGCCATTGAAGATATAGATTCAACTGATAGCCTTGCTGCAATGGCTTTAGCAGCTCAGGGGGAATAAATATGCCTGTATTAAAAATCTACAAAAGAACAACAGATGAAATTCCTATTGTAGTTGTAAGTGGTGCCGTATGGAAATGGGATTCTGGTAATAAAAAAATAATGGTTTGGTATAGAGATTATTGCAGTATCTATAAGTGTGAAGAATTGAAAGAATCAATGGATGGTCTTGTTTATTCTGCTTATGTGGAAATTGTTCCACCAGAAGAAGAACCAGATGGTATTATAAATTGGTAAGGAGTAAACAGGAATTATGGTAAATGCTTTAAGAACTCTTGTAAAACTAAAAGCTCCCTGGAATGATGCTCAAAAAACACAAGTTTTAGCTTGGTTAGATGCTGCAGAAGATTTTGGAAAAGAACTTGATGAAATTTCAAGTAAAGTGATTGAAGAACAAGAATCCAGAGATTTATTATCTGCAATTAATTGTTATTTACTATGTGATTTTGGTGTACAAGATGTAGAAATGCAAGCTCAGGCTGCTGCAGAAAAAGAAAGAATCTTAAAGATTCAGGAAAAACTAAAAAGAATTGTTGGAGATTAAATAATGTTTTACAAATTTAAGTGCCAGAAGTGTAAAAAGCTGCATCAGATTGATATAAAAATGACTAATTATGATAAAGAAAAGAATAATCAAGTATGTCCTGATTGTAACAGCAAATTAGAACGTGTAATAGAATGGCAAGGAATAGCATCCGGTAAAGGTGATGGCTGGTTTGGTAAATCAAACGGCAGCAAATCAATATAAAGGGGAAAACGATGAATAAGTTTAATTTTTATAATGCCTATCTTGAAGAAATGAATACATTATCTGCCAGACAGTTTAAGAAGCTTGTAAATGCTTTGTCTGTTTATGCAGATACAGGTGAGTTTCCTGAAAAGTTATCAAAAAAGGCTTACGGTATATTTATGCAGATTCAAAGGGTTATTTCTGTTGAAAAGGATAAAGAAATATTATCTGAAATCAGGAGAGAAAACGGTAAAAAAGGTGCCAGAAAGCGATGGGTTGATAGCCGATAAAGGCAAAACAATAGCAAAATATGGCAAAATATTACAGTAATACCTTATTTTATCCTTGACAGCAGGATAAAAAGGGTTTATTTTGTAATAAAGCGTTAAAACTAGCGTTGTAACATATAAAAGACGCTAGTATAAGAACCTTTAATAAAGAGCCTGAAAGATTTATTAAAGGTTTTTGGGAACAGAAACTTCTGGCCGTCTATGAAACTTTCAGGCATAGGCGGCCATTTTTTTTGGAGAAAATATGAAACTGAAACAGTTGAATGTTGTGGTAGTCAATAACGAAATATGTCTGCATCAGGAAAACGGTGGAAGCGATAACTTTATAGCTATTACACCTGAAATGGTAGATCTTGTTTGTAACGAGCTGCAGATATTAAAAAGCAATCTGGAAGCTGAAAGTCAGGAGAAAAAGTAATTATGGCTGCATCTATATCTTGGATAAAAATAACCACAAATATTTTTGATGATGAAAAAATCTTATTGATAGAAAGTCTGCCAGAAGCTGATTCTATAATTGTTATATGGTTTAAGTTACTTACACTAGCCGGAAAATGTAATAACGATGGTGTTTTAATGCTTAATGATAAGATTCCGTATACAGAGGAAATGTTGGCAACCATTTTTAGAAGGCCAATAAACACGGTTAGGTTAGCTCTTTCAACATTTGAAAAATATGGAATGATAGTAACGTTACATAACGCTATTACTATTCCAAATTGGGAAAAACATCAACAGATTGAAACATTTGATAAAATAAAAGAACAGAATAAAGCAAGACAAAAGGCTTATAGAGAACGTCAAAAAATGCTATTAGAAGAAAATAGCACAAAAAAAGATAATATAACGTTACCTGTAACGGAAAGTAACGTTACTGTAACGCAAGAGAATAAGAAAGAGATAGAGAATAAGAATAATAAATTTAAATATATATGTTCTGAATCACAAGAACTATGTGAACTTCTTATAAATTACTGTAAACGTGATAATCCTAATTTTTCAAAGACAGTAGATCAAATTAATAAATGGACTAATGCAATCGGTGCAATTCATTTTCTTGATAATTACACATGGGAAGATATTAAGAAAGTGATTGATTTTGCAAAGAATGATGGATTTTGGAATTCAAATATTCTTTCTGGAGAAAAACTCAGGAAACAGATGGAACAACTTTATGTAAAAGCAAAAGGAAAAAATCAACAACAATATCAACAGAAAAAGAATCTGAATCCAAATTTAAACAATCCGGCAAATTGCTTGTAAAAAAAAGGAGGTGGGAGCATGAATGAAGTAAAATCAGGAATACCAACATTTTCTTTTCTTGAACCTAAAAAGGTTGTTAGAACTTATGAAACAGAAGTTCAATGTCTAAGGAATTTGGCTCATGGAAAATTCAAGGCATTAATAAATGTTTATGATGATGAAACTGAGCAATCTGAAAATGGATGTCCTGAATGTGAAAAAGAGTGGGAACGAGTAGCAAAGGCTCAACATGAAAAAGAACTTCTGCAGCATTATAAAGATTGCAATATTGAACCGGAATTTTATAGCAAAAAGCTTAATGATTTTAAGGCAAAAACTCCATCACAGGTTGAAGCTTTTAATTCAGTTCAAGATATGATTGACGGCAAAATCAGTACACTTGTTCTGCTTGGTGGTTATGGAACAGGTAAAACAATGCTTGGTTCAATTCTTGCAGATATGTTTAATGGCAAAATCTACACAATGTATGAAATCTCAACAATGATCCGACAGTCATACACAATCAAAGCAGAAAAGACTGAACTTGAAATTGTGAATGAACTTGCATCTGTTCCATTGCTTGTTTTTGATGAAGTAGGAAGAACAAACAGCAGCTCATTTAATATGAATTGGCTTAGTTATGTTTATGATAAAAGACATACAAGAAAATTAAAGACAGTATTCTTAGGTAATGACCATTTAAGAAAGAATTGTCCTGATGGTGGTTGTGAAAAATGTTTTGAGAATTACATGGACGGTGATGTAATAAGCCGTTTAAGACAGGATTCAAAAGTCATAAATATTGTGGCTGATGATTATAGAGCAGGGAAATAATTTTAGGAGGAAATAAATTATGGCAAAAACAAGACATACAAGAAACGGTGAAGTTCGTAAACATACAAACAGATCAACCGGTTCTCACATGAACGGAAAAAAGATTGATTCAAAAGTGAATCGAAAATCAAAACTTTATCTGTAAGGAGAAAAACTATGACAGATTTAAATCATGTTGTTTTAATCGGCCGTCTTACAAGAGATTTGGGAACCGATGAAAGAAGCTTTGGTTATGCAGGTAATGGTCAGGCAAGAGCAAATGTAAGCATTGCTGTAAATCGAAGCAGAAAAAACGGTGAAGAATGGGTTGAAGAAGTTTCTTACTTTGATGTAACAATCTGGGGAAAGACAGCAGAAAATCTTAAACCTTATCTGAATAAAGGCAAACAGATTGCCGTTGACGGTTATTTGAAACAAGATCGTTGGGAAAAAGACGGTCAAAAATTCAGCCGTGTAATAGTTATTGCAAATAACGTGCAGCTTTTAGGTGGAAAAGATTCTGATAATTCAAGAGCTCCAACTTTCAAGGCTGCAAATGCAGAAACTTCTGCAGCAACAAATAATGCTCAGACTTTTGAAAATACAGATGGATTCAGTCCTGATGGTGATATTCCATTTTAATTTTGGAGATTATAAGTGATGACTAAAATCTGTATAAGATGTGGCAAAGAAAAAGATTTAGAACTCTTTTATAAACATTCACAAATGGGTGATGGTCATTTAAATAAATGTATTGAGTGTTGTAAAGAAGATGCAAGAAAGAACGGTAAAACGGAAAGAAAAAGATTGTATGATCGCAACCGTCCTAATAAAGCAGAACGTGTTTTGAAGAATAAAATCAGGATGCAGAAAATGAAATTAGAGAATCCTGAAAAATATAAAGCACAAAAAAACAAAGCTCAACAAAATTACAGAAAGAAACATCTTGAAAAATACAAAGCTCATACTTTGTTTTCAGAAGCGATGAAATCAGGAAAGATTATTAAACCTGATTTCTGTTGGTTATGCGATAAAAAATGTGAACCAGAGGCCCATCATTACGATTATTCAAAACCTTATGATGTAATTTGGTTATGTTCAGAATGTCATCATAAAGTTCATAAAAATACCAGACTTATCAGAGAATATTGGTCAAAAAAGGAGAATGAAAAAATAAAAAGTAATTAGATGCTGTAAGCATTTAATATATAGCAATTTGGATTGACAGCCGGAAAGACGGCAGCCTTGCCAGGCGGAACGTATGATAGTTGTGGAATTAGACCCACCCAAACAATCATGAATTGTATTTTCCAGTTCTGCAATGTTCCAGATGACGTTCAACAGGCTTATTTTGGATTTTGCCGGCTTTGAGTAGGGAAATGTCTGCTTCATGCAGCGTGTACAATCGTTACCTTACCTACAGTAAAACCGGCTGTAATATAAACTTTTGTAAAGGGAGGAAAAGCAAAATGAACAAGAAAGTAATTTTCACAATCATTTCAATTGTTGCTTTAATCGGTGGTATAACACTTGGTTATTTTACAGACATTTGGAATGATTTGCCAGCCATTGCTCTTACCAGTCTTGGTGCAACAGGTTTGTGTATAACAACCTGGAACAAGTCAGCAAAGAAAGATGGCTTTGTTCTTGCAAGTATTATCTGTATGGTTGTCTGCGGCATTGCTGGTGCTTTTGCAGAAATGTCAGAAGATAATTTACAGAAATTAATTGCAGCAGTTGTTACTGTAGTTGCTTTAATTGCCGGAATTCTTATTCCTGTTATTTCAAATGCAATTGCAAACAAAAAGATTGCTCAGAAAAAAGAGTGATTTTACTCAGGAGAAAAAACTACAATGGGAACAATTTTTAATCCTTATGCAAGGCAAAACAAATATCACAATGTAAAAACTTACGTTGATAAAATTAAGTTTGATTCCAAAAAAGAAGCAAACAGATATTTAGAACTTTGTATGCTTGAAAAATCAGGAATAATAAAAAATCTTGAAAGGCAGAAAAGGTTTGAAATTGTTCCCAAAACTGATGGGGAGAGAGCCGTTTTTTACATTTCTGATTTTGTTTATTGGGAAGTGAAAAGTGGTAAGCTTGTTTGTGAAGATGTAAAATCAGATGCAACAAGACGTGATAAAACATACATCATCAAGAGAAAATTATTTAAGTATTTATACAAAAATTACGAATTTCGTGAAGTGTGAATTTCGTTTAAAAACGGCCTGAAATGAGCTTGATTGACAAATATCATTAAAAAGGCCAAATACCCCCTAAATTTTCAATCCTAGGGGCAAATTTAAGGGTTTTTTTGGTGTTAAAAGTAAGCAAAAAACTTACAAACTTGCATAAAGTGTAAGTTATGATATAATTATATAAAACAGAGGGGAAAAATGCTGTTTGCAGACATTAATGCAGAAATTGAAAAGTACAAGGTAAAAGCCTTTACTGGACATTTGAAATTCGGAATTGAAAAATCTCAGATTGTTTCAATTACAGAAAACTCTCGTCTTGAAAAATCAGATAACAACAATGCTGCTTTTGATAAACAGTTATCAGAACTTTGTGCAGATACATTTTATGGCAGCATAGAATTTGACATGGTTCTTGGAGAAGTGGAACGTCTTAACTATTGCAAAAGTTATAACGGCCAGAACCTGAAAGACAAAATGGGAAAAGTTTAATATGCAGAAATGTTTGAAGTGTGGAAAGGATATTAAATATATTGCAACAGGACCAGGTAAAAATGTTGCCTGTAATTCTGAAAGATTACCTTTTGTTACAGAGAATGGCCGACAATTTTTCGGTTATTTAATACATGATTGCCAAAGAGCAGAGAATGAAAATGCAAAGGAAAATACAGAAAAACCAGAAAAATCAGAATAAAGTAACGGCTAAGAAAATAGCTAAACAGAGAAAGTTAAAGGAACCTACACCAGAGGAAATAAAAGATATTCTGCAACTTCCTGAGGGTTCTGAGGGTGATGAAAAACTTGAAAAAATGCTTTCTGCTTTTGATGACAAATTCTCCAAAAGAGAAAAACTTTTCATTCTTTTTTATACAAGTCCAATGTCCAAAACATGTGGAAAAGTCAGTCCATCAGGAGCTGCAGCCGGAGGTTCTTGGAAAAGCTGGGGTAACTGGGTTATTCAACAACCTTATGTAAGACAGAAAATTAATGAAATTACAACGTCTATTTCTTTACAGGAACTTGAAGATATTTTCCGTGAAGATATTGAATATAACCGTCAGGTACTTTTGGCTGATCGAACGTCTTTCAAAGAAGATAATCATGTAAGCCTTGAAGATAAAGGAATTGAGTTTGATACCATCGAGGACAAGAAAATTGCCGATTTAACAGCAACTCAGAAAAAGATGGTTTCCGGATTTGACTATGATAAAAACGGCAGAGCTCATTTTGCTTTTGAAACAAGAGCATCTGCAAGACAGGCCTTGTTAACTTATCACAAACTTCTTAGCCAGAAACAATCAGGTGCAGAAGAAAAGCGAACAGAAACAGTTGTAACTTTGGAAGCAATTAAAGATAAAGCAATTGCTAAGGTTTCAATAATCCAACATAACGATGCAGAAGCAAAAGCAGCCGGTGAGTTTATTGAAACAATGCAAGACATGGATGAAGAAGCTTAAAAAATAAAAATATAAGGAGATAAAAACTATGGGAGAACCTAAAAAAAAGAACCTGTACATTAATAGTCAGGGAGGACTTGGATTCAATATTGCGCTTGCATCTGTTTCCAAGGAATTAAAACAGAAGTATGACAGAATATGTGTTTTGTCTGCATACTTCGATGTGTTTGAGTGTTGTAATTCAATTGATTATGTTTATAAACCTCACGAAATCAGAGATTTTATTTTTGATGCAAAACATGACGATGCAAAATTGATATGTGAACGCATGTATGATACAGAAGATTTTATTTACAAAAAATTATCCTATGCTGATGCCTGGAGAAAGGCTTGTGATTTACCTGTAAAAGGTAATAAAAACGGTTCTGATACAATCTCAGAATTACATCCATTAAAAAAATATCCGAATATTGAAAAATTCATTAATGATGCTATGCAGCAAATTCAGGAAAGTGGTTATGAAAACTTTGTTATCATGCAGTTTGAGGGCGGTCAATCTCCATTGGTAGAAGTTCCAAGAGATCAAAACGGAAATCCAGATTGGTCAAAGGTTCCAACTAACTATGATAACGAACCGCTTAAAAGACATTATCCGTATGAAAAAGCTCAGGAATTTATAAAACTTTTTCAAGAAAAACATCCCAAAACAGCTGTTGTTATGTATCAGCTGCCGAATGAACATAAGTATGAAAATACAATCTGCATGGAAATGCCTTATTTATGTTTTTATGAACTTGCTAAAAAAGTAGAGTGTATGGGAACGGTTTCAATTGATTCTTCCTTGCAGCATCTTGTGGCCGGAATTAATAATTCTGTAGTTTTGTGGGGACATTCACTTCCAGACAGTTTTGGGTATGAATACAACAAGAATATTCTGCAGCCATGTAACAGAGACGATATTCTCTACTTTTCTGCATTGGGACCATCAGGTGCAAGGATTGATTATATTCAGCCAGAAGAACTTCTTAAAGAAGTTGACGCCTATTTATTTGCTAAAAAGGATTAAAAATGACGGTTGGTATTTGTTCCGGGTATTTTCAACGTTTTCATAAAGGGCATGTTGATTACATTCAGTCTGCAATTAATTTTTTTGATCATGTTGTTGTGATTGTAAACAATGACATACAACAGAAAAAAAAGTATGCAGATTTTTCTGATATTAGAAATTCAGAAGATATTAAGTTTGAAATCATGAAGATATTCTCCAAAGATATGCCAAGAATCATTACATCAATTGATACTGATGAAAGTGTTTGCCAAACGCTGAGCCTTATCCGGAGCTTATACCCGAAATGTACTTTGTATTTCTGTAAGGATGCAGACAGAAATAAAAAAAATATTCCTGAAACAAAAATCCTAAGAAAATGCAGAATTAAATATATTAATTTTCTTAATCCAAAAATAGATTCTTCAACAGAAATCATGAAGAAAGGTGGGAACTATGAGATTCAGAATAATAAATAAAAATCCTATTTTTGATTATCGTGAAGCTTGTAAAATTACTCAGGGAATTGACATGGGAAATCCATACATTAAAGACATAGAAAATGAATTTAAGCCTAAAAATGAAGTTGAGTTCTGGATAAAACAGATTGTTGCCAATCATTCCACTTTAAGAAGTATTCATTTCAGGCTTGTTGATATACGGCCAAAATCTGTAATCATGCAATTAATAAGAGCAACTAAAGGTCATCCACAACCAGAAGTTCAGAGCAGCCGTCCTGATTGGAATGATGGAAAAGAAAGAAGTTTAGACCCTTATGAAGATAAACTGTTTATGCAAGATCATACGGCAGAGAGTTTTATAGAAATGGCTAAACAGCGCCTTTGTGCCAGAACAGAAGAAAGAACAAGAAAAGCAATGCAAGAAATGGTACAGGAACTTAGAAAAAGTAAAGAACCATTTTTAAGAGCTGTAGGTTATTGTTGTCTGCCTTATTGTAAATGGTATGGTGCCTGTCCTGAAATAAAAGGATGTGGAAAAGAAATTCCACTTTCAAGGAATTTTATTAATGAATATCTGTTAAACAGAGAAAAGCCGGAGTTTTAGAAATGAGTGGAATTGAAATGACAGAAGAAGAAAAAGCCGATTGGCAGAAAGCTTTTACTGATATTGAAGAATCTATAGAACAGGTAATGAAGAACGGTGAAGATTTGTAAAACAAAATTGGACTATCGTTATCTTACAGATCAATACTGCATTTATACTTGTAAAAACGGTAGAAAATATAAGGTTTTTAAGAACGGACTGATTATATCATGTGCATTTGAAATGACTGATAGGTTGGGAAGAAAAAGGATTTATGAAGAAAAGCAATGTATTCCAACACTTTCCAATACAGGTTATTTTGAGATATTTTTAGGTGGCAGAAAAGGAGAATTGTGGTTATTACATAGGCTTGTTGCAAACTGTTGGTTAGATACACCTGAACAACAGACGGTTATCGAACATATTAATCAAAATAAAGGGGATAATTGTGCTGAGAATTTACGATGGATTACACCAGAAGAATATGCTGAAAAATATCTAAACAACCTAAAAAAAATGAAAAATGGTGAAAATCTATGAAAATA
Source organism: Treponema sp. (assembly GCA_017617145.1). The sequence goes on from JAFZWX010000215.1 coordinate 24,304, forward strand.
TGTAGAACTCAAAAAGAATTTGAGTATTGGAAAGAACATTATGCAGAAATGTATGGTGGAATATTAGTCAATGCAAGGCTGAAAATCATATATACTCCGGAAGATAAACTTTATCAGAAGAAGTATTTGAACAGAGAGGTAAAACGTGGAAAAGAAAAAAATATGCGGCCGGTGTAGATTTTGTGAAAAAGATGACGGTTTACCTTACTGTTGCTTGAAAGAACTGTTTACAACCGTAGAACTTGATCATGAATGTGATGAAAGGGATTTTTACGGAAGTCTGATGTTTACGGCAGAAAAAAAACGAAAGGAGAAATAAAACTATGAACACAATTTTTGAAGTTGAAAGAGAACTTTTAATAAAACAAATTCCCTATTCATTATTTGCAAAAGACAGATACATAGAACTTGAAAGTTATAAATACGGAAGAATTCGTATTACTGAAACAGTTTCACTGAATAAGTTTTCTGTTATCAGAAACAATGATGTTTTAGTTTCTTTAGGTACACTTAAAGAAGTTATTGATTTTGTAAAAAAGTGTGTAAAACCTGTGGAGCCGGTTGAGTGTATAAAAATTGGTAAGCTCGAAAATGCAACAGACACACAACTTAAAATATCAGAAATTCTTGATGCCATGAAAGACTTACTGTTATACAAGAATAAAAAATATGGTGATTCTGCTATAAATCCTAAAAAGATTTTCTACAAAGGGGATTCTACTAATTCAATTCTTATCAGGTTAGATGATAAGTTAAGTCGAATTTTGAATAGTGAAGAAGAAAAACCTCGGATTAATGATTGTTGTGATATTATCGGTTATCTAACTCTCCTTTTAATCAGCCTGGGTGTTTCAAAAAAAGATATTGAAAATCTTAAAGATTAGGGGATTATGTTTATGGTTCATTCAAAATTAAATAGTGTTTTTTTAGTAATGAAAGATCGTTGTTATAATCCGAAGTGCAAACAATATAAAGATTATGGTGGACGTGGTATTGTTCTTTGTGAAGAATGGAATAATAGAGAAATAGTACACATGGGAAAGCACGGGCGATCTACAAAAGGGTGGATAGCTTTTAAGAAGTGGGCTTTATCACATGGTTATAAAGAAGGATTGTCGATTGATCGAATTGATGTAAACGGAAATTATTGTCCTGAAAATTGTCGCTGGGCTGATAGAAAAACACAAAACAACAATACAAGAGTTAATCATTATGTAACTTATAAAGGAAAAACACAAACATTAGCTATGTGGTGTGAAGAACTTGGATTAAAGTATGAAACAGTTAGGTCTAGGTTAAACGATTATCACTTTTCTGTTGAAAAAGCATTTGAAACGAAAGAGAATCCACATCTTAGGTTTATTGAATGGAAAGGAAAAAGGCAAAGTTTAGCTTCTTCGTGTAGAGAATTAAACTTAAATTATAACACAGTAAATGTACGAATAAATAAACTTCATTGGTCAGTAGAAAAAGCATTTACATATAGCAAAGGTTAAGGACTGAGTATGATTCAGAAAGAAGAAACAAATTTTATCAAAGTATACAAAGATGGGACTGTAGATGTGAAAATCAATACAGTTACGGAAGAAGAATTAAAATATAATGATTTACGGATTCTTTATCTTTCAGCATCAAATATTATTGTGGTTCAGGAAGATAATATTCAGATGGATTATAGGGTTATTGAAAAAGGAAAACCTGTAAGATTTAAGGCAAAGAATGAATTTGGAAATCCGGAAATACTTCCTGGGCTTAGAATATTTGATGTAGAAAATATGGAGCTTGAATAATGTTTTCAAAAGATGAACGGCTGTTATATGCATATACATATATTCAATTCCAACAAAAAGACCTGCTGCTCGATTTTTGGCAGGATGCATATATACGTTCCATGGCCAGATTTATTGCCGTTGTAAAGTCAAGACGTGTAGGATGGTCGTTTATCAGTGCCATGAAAGGTCTCATAAAGGCTATGGACCCCGATAGACTAGGATATACGAAACAGTTTGTTTCTTACAATGAGGAAGATGCTCTTGAAAAAATATCCTATGCTAAACAATTCTACGAATCTATTCCTGATTGTGATGCAAAAAAAACTCTCATAACTGATAACAAGTCTATGCTTTGTTTTCAGGATAAAAACGGTATTACTCAAAGCCGTTTAATCTCTATTCCTTGCCGTCCGCCTCGTGGTAAAGGTGGTGATATTTCTCTTGACGAGTTTGCAATCTACAATGCCAAAATGCAGAAATTAGTTTATGATGCTGCATTGCCTGTTATTTCTCGTGGTGGAACTATTGAAATGGGTTCTTCTCCGTTGGGTAAGATTGGGAAATTTTACGATATTTTAACCGATAAAGACACCTACGATTACGAAAGATACAATATTCCTTGGTGGTTTTGCCGTGATTTGTGTATTGATGTACCTACAGCCGTAAAAGTTGCTCCAGAATTATCAACAGAAGAACGTGTAGAAACCTTTGGAACCAAAATCATTAAACAGATATTCCAGAATAACGATTATGATACATTCAGACAGGAATATGAATGTGATTTTATTGATTCATCAGAAAGTTATATTCCACTTGATTTGATTTTTGCAAATACTCCTGGAAAAAGAGAAAGTGATATTGATTTGTCTTTATGCGAAAAAATGGACGATGAAGAATATTGGGAGTATAACAGAAATATTGATTTTCAGGCATATAAGGATCTTGATACAGCCATTTTGAATTATAAGCCGGAAGCTCATGGAGAAACATTGTTTTTAGGTTTTGATGTTGGTAGAGATCACGATGCAACGGCAATATTTTTAATTGGCCGTATGCCAGATGGCAAAAAAAGAGATTTTGCAAGAATTGAGTTAAGAAACCAGCCGTTCAAAGTTCAGGAAGAAACAATATTAAAAGCTTTTAAGGAATTACCGGTTTATCGTGGCCGTATGGATGCAACAGGAATAGGTAAGCCAGTTTTTGAAAGTTTACATTCTAAGCTTGGAGATAGGCTTGAAGGTGTTGTGTTTACACCAGAAGAAAAAGAAATAATGGCAATTGATGTAAAAAGAGGCCTTGAACAACGTGAATTCTTGCTGAGCAATGATAAAGAGTTTCATAGACAGATTCATAGCATCAAAAGAACTTCAAATGGTGGTAAATACTTTAGGTATGATGCTGAAAGAAACGAAAAAGGACATGCAGATAGTTTTTGGGCTTGGGCTTTGGCAAATTCGGCCGTAACATTGACTGTAAAGAAAAGCAATAATTTCTATGAGCAGAGAAGAAGAAAACGTCAGGAATTAATGCAGGACGTAACACCAGAAAAGACAGAGCAGCTGAAAAAGAGCCTGGAAGAAAAACAGATGTTATGGCAAGAAGTACAGAACAAAGAATTAAAGCAGCAATACGGTGATTCTGTTCAAATAGCTAAAGGAAAGACATTGAAACAAGTTAATATGAAATTCGGATTTGAAAAACCTGATAAAGAAAATTGGTGATTTTTTTTATTGACAAAACGTTAGAAATAACGCTAGTATATTAAAGAACGTTAGAAGAACGTTGTGGAGAATTTATAAAAATGAAGCATGACCATTTTTATAGGTTTTTGGTTTCAAGAACCTAAGCCCTGATTGTAGTCATGCACAATTGGGGCTTTTTTTATGGAGTATGACTATGAAAATGAACGAAAACTACAAAGAGTATGACTTGGAGTACAAAGGGTTTGATTTATCTGAAACGGAAATCAAAACAGTTTCTGATTATTGTGGATATGAATTTAATCCGAAAGAAACTCACTTGTACTGCATGTATGATTTGAAAGGTAATCTTCTGGCAGCTCAGATTAATGAAAACAGTACATGGGATTTGATGCCGGAAGAAGTTGAAAAGCTTTTTGGAAATAAATTAGTTGCTTAGGAGATAAAAACTTATGGAAGATTTAGAAGGACTTTTTAATCAGGCAATGAACAGTCTTTGTTTTATAGATTGGTCTGAAACAGATGGAACCGATGTAGAAAAGGTTTTGAGATCAACTTTTTCAAAAGTTCTGCCAGAAAGAAAAGCAGAAATAATGACAAAGTTTGATGAAACAGCCGGACTGAATAAATTTCAGAAAATGCTTATCAAAGAAAAGATGATGAAGTTATGATTGACAAAACTTTGCATGTTTTAGAGTTTATCTTGCTCATTTTATGTATGTTTTTCACGGCCAAGGTTTATATTCTGTTGCATAATGCAGAACAGAGCCTGAAAGATGCAGAAACCAGAGTTGAAAGAAAATGTGAAGAAACGGAAAGGCAATGCCAAAGAATTGCTGATTCCTGTATTTATGCAATGGCCAATAATGTGTGGGAGTAACTATATGCTTTATACAATCAAGAAAAAATGTGTTTGCAGAGCCGGAAAGATGTTTGATGTATCAACCGGAAAATTTGAAAAGTGTCTGCATTGCAAGGGAACAGGAATCAGGGTTATTTACACTTCTAAACTATGCAAATATTGTGGGGAACCGATAGAAAAAGGTTACTTTTGTGAGCCATGTGGAAAAGCTTTTAGGGAAGATTTGGAGGAAGAATAATGAAAATACAGCAATTGTGCGATGAATTGACGATGCTTTTGTCATAATGGTCATGCTCAGGCAGATGTAAAATTTGTTTCTGGAGATGTAATTAAGAATGTTGGTGGAATTGAAATGATCGGTGAAGATGCAGCTTTGATTGTTTCAGAATTTAATAAAGCGGCAACGGAAATATCGGAGAAAGAAAATGTCTAAAGACGAAATTGCAAAAAGATTTTGTAAGTTTGAGTTATGCACACATAGAAATGGAGAAGGAATGTGTTGTCTTTACAATCAAGACAATTGTATCTTCCACAGGCTTGAAAAAGAAAATCATCTGCTTGGTGAACGCTGTACTCAACTTCTTAAAGACAAAGGTGAATTGATTGACCAGATAGCCGACATCAAAGCAAACTGTGACCTTGCCATAGAAGGCAGAGATGTGAAGATAATGGAACTTCGCTCGGAGAATATAAAATTAAAAGAGAAAATAAAGGAGTTAGAAAAATATGAAAAGCAAAAAGAATGGATAAGGGATAAGTTCAGAGAAACAATGCAATCAGAATGTGAACAAAAAGACAAACAGATTGCAGAACTGAAAGCACAGATAGAGAAAATGCGTTGTTGTTCAAACTGTAGGTATAAATATAAATCTTGTTCTTGGACTAGTGAAAGCATTAAAGACGGAAAAATAACTTCGCATTACTGGAACAAAGAAAAGCAAGCCTATTGTGATGTAGGCGAAGGTGCAGAATATCAGTTATGGGAGATGAAAGAAAAATGATTGTTGGTATAATTCTATTAATTTTAGCAAGTTTTCTAATGGCTATTAATGAAAAACTAGGGGAGATAGAAAAATGACAGTAGTTGTAAGGATAAAAGGAACAGATAAAATGATTGAAGTTGAAGATGTTGTTAATTTTAAAATGGACACTGCTCATTTTTGGCTGAAATTAAAGGGTGATGATTACAAAACGTTTTGGAGAAGAAATGTTGAACTTTTAAGGATAAAAGATAGCGAAGTGGAAAAGTAAAATAACAAACAATCTTATTTTACCTTTAAGGCTGAAAGTAAAATAAAGGAGATAGAAAAATGAAAGACGAAGAAATGGCAGAAGAATATGCAGATAAAACAGAAGCAAGGGATTGGGAAGGTTTTGATATAACTAGAGAAATTCGTAAACAAGCCTTCCTTGCAGGACTTAAAGCAGGCAGACCACAATGGCACGATTTGAGAAAAGACCCGAAGGATTTACCGAAGAAAATCGGGAACTATCTTGTTTGTTATATAGACACTGTGTCAATGAGCAAAAATGTCTTTGAATTGGAGTTTGTTGATTTTCTTGAAGATTGCCATTGGATAGACGAAACTACCCACGAAATAGAAAAGTTTGACGAAGGTGTTATCGCTTGGTGTGAAATCCCCACTTTTAAGGAGTAAATTATGTTTGAGAAAGACGCAGAAGAATATGCAAACAATAGAAGTGATAAGTTACAATTTGAAAGTTACACTCTTACATTTGCTTGTACTAAAAAAGCCTTTCAGAAAGGTGCAGAGTTCGGCTATAACAAGGCTAATGAATGGCATTATGTGAAAGACGGAGATTTACCGAAAGACGATATGTATGAAGCAGTCATTATAACTCCAAGTGGCGAATGGGAAAAGGGAATTTTCCGTAGAATAGATTGTGAATGTTATTGGAGAATAATTGGGTTTAATGAGAATGTAAAAGTTATCGCTTGGAAAGAAATCCCAACTTTTAATTTGGAGGATTAAAGATGACAAATAGAGAATGGCTTGAAAATAAAATTGAAAAATATCTAGTTGTAATACTTATCTTTGTTAATTTGATGCTTGTCGCATCTCTGTTTTGTGCTTTTCTAATTGATTCTCTTTTCTTGTGTATAACAGTTCCAACATTTTTATTGTGCGTGCCATTAAATAAAATTGTGCTAGATGAATGGTTAGATAAAGAACATAAAACAGAGAGGTGAATTATGATTTTAGAAGAACTTGCAAAGGTGCTTGAAACAAGACATATATTCTACTTAAAAGATGTATGGGGAGTGCCATTTGCAAAGGTTCCGAGTGATAAACTTGAAGATTATAAAGATTATGTGATAGACAAACTTGAAGTTGAAGGCGGTGTTTTTTATATAAAAGCACATACATCAACAACAAATTGGTATTAATGGAGTAGCAGTATGACAAAAGAAGAACATAAAAGACTGATTGAAACTCTTGATATATGGGTTGGAAACTGTGAATGTTTTTATAAGTCTTTCAAAGAAGATTTTGACAAAAGACCAGACGCAGTTGAAGAATTGAAATATAAATGTGGGCAGATACACACTATAAATGAGTTTTTGTTTTCGGGGAAGTTTATCACAACTGAAAAATACCTTGAAGTTTACGATAGGCTTGAAAAATTAGAACTAAAGGAGAGTGAATAAATGACAGTAAAGTTTCGTTTGAAAGACAAGGTAGCGTGGTTATTTTCACCTTGTCGCAGATGTAATGACGGGATTGATTATTCTTGTATTTATTGTCCCCACAGGAAAGAAGGAAAGAAATGGCAAAGAAAGAACTTAAAGAACAGTTGAAAAGTTACGAAGGGTATATCAACGATATTCCACTTGTCATAGACCCTTGCAAACAATGTAAAAATCATACAGAAGAAAAAGGGTATGAAGAAAAGTGTGCAATTTGTTGTTGGTTTTATGATAGCAAGTTTGAGGTGGATGTGAATTAAAGTCAATTAAACTAACAATTCAACTAACGATTAAAGCTGATTAAAGTTGATATATAACCGGATGCAGCCAATAATAAACCTGGGATTGAGAAGGAGGTTTATTATGAAAGACAATACTTTTATTTATTGGATTGTTGGTAAAATTGGTGGTATAATTTTGGGAATAATCATAAGCTTGATTATTATTTTGTAGGAAAATAAACTGAAAATGAGTAAATTAAAAACATATTTATCTGATCATGCGGCTGTAACATTTGATGATGATGTTATTATTGAAATTAAACCAGACAGTCATTGTTCAAGATGTTCATTAAAAGAAACAATAAATAATTATGTTCTTGATGAAGTAGAATATTTCCGAAACATAAATCATATTTCAAAAAGAGCCTGGAAAAAACGTGGTGTTATTGAATTAGATACAAAAGAATCTGGGTATTTTTCTTATTTTTTAGTTTATGAAACACGATTTAAGCAACGTTATCATAAAATCAAATTTATTAATTTAGTATTAAAACAAGCTTATTAATTTAACTAATGACAATTACAAAATTATAGTGTAAAATATAACTAAAATATTATTATTCAGGTATGTTGAGAAATCTGCAGCCGGTTATTGTTGATTAAAAACAATGGCCGGCTTTTTTATTTTAAATTTTCTTGTTTTGGGAGGAACCTTAAAAATGGCAAGAGAAAAGATTGATGTAGATCAGTTGTTGGCAAAACGTGTTGCTTATAACAAAGAAGCTTATACTAAAATGCAGAAAGCAAAAAAAGAAAGTGAAAACATTTTCAATCAGTATTTCTTTCTGGATAAAGGCCGTGAACATGGTGCTGATTCTATTTTCTATGATCCTTATTTTGTTTCTTCTAACTGTTTTGAAAACATCAGGACTATTTCAAGAATTCAGTATGGTGGAATTCATTGCAGAACTTTAAGAGCCGTTGCAGCTAAAGCCTGGATTATAAATTGTTGTATTACTCATATTTCCAGAAAAATAAAGCCGTTTTTGAAGCCGGTAACGAGCCGTAATGAACGTGGATTTATTATACATAAACGATTTGAGCCGCAATTAAACAAAAAGGAAGATAAGGAGGCCGTAAAAATCCGTGATTTTATTTGTGCAACAGGTAATTATGTAGATCCCAGCCGTGATGATTTTGTAAAGTATTGTGTAAAACTTTTAAGGGATGAATTGACTTTAGATCAGGTTGCAACAGAGATTCAGTATAACAAAAAAGGTGAACCGGTTGCATTTTTTGCCGTGGATGCTGCAACAATCGAAAGAGTTATTCCTGAGAAAGAAAATGAAACTGTATTCAAGTATTTGCAGATTGTGGACGGTATGCCATCTGCCGGTTATACACTTGATAACATGATTTTTGATTTTGAAAATCCTAGAACAGACATTTATCATTCTATGTATGGATATTCACTTGTAGAACAGGCTGTAGATTTAATTACAAGTGAAATTAATACATTTATCTACAATGCCGGAAACTTTACTGAAAACAAGTTGCCAAAAGGTATGTTGTTGCTTAATTCTGATGCAAATTCAGATGTAATTGACGAAATGGAAGATTATATTGCAGAAATTATGTCAGGCGGCCCATTGAATCAGTGGAGAATTCCAATTATTCCTAGTGGTGATAAAGATGCAAAACTTGAATGGAAAGCAATAAATACTAACCGTGAAATGGAATTTCAGGCATGGCTTGATTATCTATCAAGTGGTGTAATGGCCTTGTTTGGTTGTTCTGCCGATGAACTTGGAATTCAGAGCCAGAAATCTCAGGCAATGTTTGAAAATGGCGGCCAGGACAGAATGGCAGCTGCTAAAAGTTCATTGCTTGGTGATTTACTTGTATTCTTTGAATCTTACATTAATAAAATCGTTGCAAAAATCAATCCTGAATATGTTCTTGAATTCGTAGGTTATGAAAAAGACAATCCTAATACAGTTGCAGATCTTGATGAAAAAGAAGTAAGAACCTGGAAGTCTGTAAACGAAAAAAGAGCCGAAAAAGGCCTTGATCCGATTGATTTGACTAAGGTTGAAAATCCGGCTGACTTACCTATGAACGTTCAGTTGGTTCAGTTGTTCCAAAGTCAGCAAGCTCAGGATGATATGGGTGGAGATATGGACGGCATGGGTGGTTTTGGTGATGAAGAAGGTGGAGAAGAAAACGGTGAAGAAATGGAAGAACAGTTACCTTCTGAAATGGATGAAATGCTGCCGGAAGAAATGAATAAATCAATTAATAAATCAATGTTGATTATATAAAAGCCATAAATCAGGGGGAAGTATGGTTAAAGCTTTTTGTCTTGATGAACTAAGAAACAATTTTAGAAATCAGGCTGGATGCAACAGAAAAAAACTGTTTGAAAAGAAAGCAAACGGAATCAGGTTTATTTTTAATAGGCAGTCTTTTAATAAAATCGGTTGTGATAAGTCTATTAATATTTCAAGAGAAAACGGCTTTACACCAGAAGAACATTTTAAGGCAGCTGAGAATATCAAAGAGTATTTTGATAAATCAGAAGTTGTTTCACAAGGTTATGAAAACAAAAACGGCATAACAAGAACATATTATTTGTGCAGATATAAAATTACAGAAGGAAAATATGCTTGGATGCCGGTTGTAACATGGGGAAATGATGAGGGATTTATAGACTTTTATTTATCAAAGGATGGTGAATAAATGAAGAAATTTAGGGTGCAGAAATCTGTTGTTGAGCAAATGACAGGCAAATTAAAAACTCTTGAAAAAGCCGATGAAAGGGCCGAATTTGCAGAAAAATTGCAAAATTCAGCCTTATACTCCCCAAAAAAGCAAATAACGAGCAAGTTACAGGCAAATAAGAATCATTCAAACTATTGGATTATTTTTGATGATGAAGAAATTCAAAAATCAAAAAATCATTATGAAACGCAACCTAGAAGTCATGGTAAATTTGCATCTAGAGGGATTGAAAGTATAAAAGCAATAATAAAAGACATGGCTGAAAAATATAGTTATGATGACAAACAAAAAATTAAAGAATATAAAGAACGATGCAAAACTAAATATATAACTCCAAAAGGCAATGTGATTTTTTATGAAGGGGACAGGTTCGAACCTTATAAAAAATATACTGGTGAAGATAGACTTAGAAATAATGAAGAATTGAAAAATGCTATAACACTTGCTGATGGTGGATTTTCTGTATATATGCCATTGGAATTTAATCAAGATGGAAAGAAAAAATTTGATGCAATAGTTAATGATGTAAAGGTGGATTTTAAATATATGAGAGGTGATAGCATAAGAACTGTAGAAAGTCGCTATCAAGAAGGATTAAAGCAAGCTCCTAATATTTCTTATTATATTCCAAAAGGAAAAAAATCAACACATAAAGAAATTGAAGAAACAATATACAGAGGGGCAAAAGGCTCAAAAAAAGAAAAAGGTATTGTTATTCTTTATTTTGAAGATGAAAATAAATTATATGGTATGGATTTAAGAAACGTAGGAGAAACCATAAAAAAAAGCATACTAGAAAAGTATGCTTTTAAGGCGGAAACTCATCGCTTCCAAAATTGTGAAAATACACAATTACAAAAGGTTAATTCCTTTTGTAAATTAAATATATCACAACAAAATAATTTGTCAAGTAAAAAAGTAATAAAATCTCTTACTTATTCCGGCCATAAATTACAGGGTAGAACCAGACTTTATGGTATGGATATTTCCATTGAAAATAAAAAAGGCTCATATCGTTCAGGAACAGATAAAGACGGCCATAAGTGGAAAGTCCTGATGCATTATGATTACGGTTATATCAGGGGAACAGTTGGAGTAGACAAAGATCATTTAGATACCTATGTGGGACCAGATAAAAAAGCAAATAAAGTTTATGTAATTCATCAGAATGATCCGGTTACTCATAAATATGATGAAGATAAATGTATGTTATGTTTTAGTAGTGCTGCAGATGCCAAAGCAGCTTATATGAAACAATATGATAGGCCAGGTTTTTATGGTTCAATGACTACAATGACAATTGAACAGTTCAAAAGTTTTATTTTCAGCCATAAGGGAAAAATGGTTCATAAGTCTTTTGATATTAATATTACAGATATTACAGAAAACAATAAGCAGCAGAAACTTGAACAGTTCAGTAAAGCTCTTAATGCCATAGCAGATAACCGTCCTTTCATGATTAAACATATTCCTGTTGATGCATCAAAAAACTACGGCAATTTACTTGTAAGGATAACAGATTTTGATAGAAGCAAGATTGAAAAGGCTGTTCATAAGGTTGCATTATCGCTTGATACAGATATTAGTGGTGCCAGCAAGGGTGAAAGTTATGTATATGAAGCTCAGAAAGAACTTGCAGAAGGCTTTTTCAAAGAGTTTACAGATAAAACAAGGGCAATTTATAACTTTGTAATCAGTTATTTTGACTTGCCTGATATAAGAATTGTAAGCAAGGCCGGAGAATTAAAGCATAAAGGAAAAATCCTTTACAATCCGGAAACAGGACTACCTATTAAAGAATCGGACTGGAAGAAGTTTGTAGTAGAACTTGAAAAATATCTGAACAGAAACTATTCAGGAATTGGTGAGAAAATTGTTTTATCATCTGAAAGTCTTGGAATTATTCTTGACAGATTATCTAAAACAAACAGCCTTGAAGCAATAAGAAAAATGAGCCTGAGTTCACTTAAAACAAAAAGGTATGACGTTGACTGGATTAGTGAATCAGTAAAAAACATGAAAGATACTTTTGGAGAAGTTATAAGTCGTGAAAGACAGGCAAGAATTCAGATTGCATGTGATTCAGCTGCTCAAAGGGTTACAAGGGTAAGTGATGACATAAGAAACAATATACAGCAGATAATAATTGACGGCATCCGTGATAAACAAAGTAAATCTGTTGTAGCTCAGAACCTTTTTGATAAATGTGCAAGTCTGAATCGTGATATGCAGAGAATAGCAGATTCAGAAGTTCAGATGGCAGCTAACAGTGCATACATTAAGGAAGAAGTGTACAACTCAAAACCTGATGAAAAGGTTTATTTCAAACGTTTTGAAATGCTTGATGATAACACTTGTAAAAAATGCAGAAAACTTAAAGGTACAATTGCTTTGTGGTCAGAAGTGCCGTTGCCGGATGAAAGAATAAAAGATGAATATGCAGAATATGCAATATGGGATGGAAAAAATGAAGGTGATTGTCCTGTAGGAATTGTTCATCCTTGGTGTTATTCAGATGATACGGAAGTTATGACAAATAACGGTTGGAAACTGTTTAAGGATGTAGAAAAAAATGACAAGATTATGTCAATTAATCCAGAAACAAAGGAAATAGATTTTATTCCTTTTGTAAAAAAGGTTCAGTATGAATATAACGGTAAAATGATTCACTTTCCAGGCAGAAATTTTGATTTGTTGGTAACACCAGATCACAATATGCTCTATTTTGCCGGAAATGGTCATGGTGAAAAGCGTTTAAAAGAAATAATGGCAAAAGATTTGATAAAACAGACAGCATTTTCATTACCTAGAGCAATAGGAAAATGGGAAAAATCAGATACAAATACTGTAAAATTTGGTGATTTGACAGTTTCTAAAGTTCAGTATTTCAGATTATGGGCATGGTATCTTGCAGAAGGTAGTGGAAGATGTAGGGATGGATGTTATGAAGTAAAACTTGCTCAGAAAGACCCAATGAAAATATATAATGATTTACCTGAATTTCAATCTGTTTTGCATATTGGTGATGATGCAATTTATATTCTTGGAGAATATGCAAGATATTTTGAATGTATGTTTGGAATATATGCTGATAAGAAGTTTATACCACCGTTCATTAAAAATTCATCGGTTGAAAATATCCGTGAATTCTTAGCTGCCTTTGTTATGGCTGATGGAACCAAATTAATTAATCATAAATGTAGCAGCAATAAAGCATATTCTGATGTAAGAAATGAACAAGTATTAAGAACTTCATCTAAAAAGATGGCAGATGATTTATGTGAAATGATTGTAAAGGCCGGTTGGATGCCTAGTGTATATGTTGTGCATGATAAAGGTAAGTTACATCATTTTGAAAATGGAAATTATGTTTCAAATACAGATTGTTATAATATTTCAATTTGTCATTCTAAAACTAGAACCTATGCTCCTGATAAACCAGGACATTTACCTAGGCATAATCCGGTAGAAGTAGACTATAAAGGTATGGTTTATGATGTTGAACTTGAAAAATGGCATTTCTTGCTTGTTAGAAGAAATGGAAAATGTGCATGGAGTGGTAATTGCAGGGGAACCTGGGTAAGATATTATCCGGAAGTGTAAAGGAGAATTAAGATGCTGGTTATAAAGGGAACTTCTGATGTTGCAAAAGCTATAAACCGTTCAAAACTTGTACGTCAGCAAAAACAGGTTATAAGAAACGGAAAGGCTGTTACAACCTATGTATGGGTAAATCCTGATAAAAACAAAACAAAGGTTAGCCGTAAAAAAATTACGGATGAAGAACTTGATGCAGCTTATTTTAATGCAATTAAATCCGGAAACATTGATCTTGTGCAGAAGATGGTAAAAGACAGAGCCGTTGAAAAAGGCTTTAAGGATGCAATACCTGAACAGGGCAACGGATATAAAATCAGAATTACACAACCACCAAAGAAAACAAAAACCTATTATAAGTGTTTTTATGTCGATTCCAAAGGACAGCCATCTGCATTGTTTGTTGATAATAATGCAGCTTTACCAACAAACGTATGGCTTACAGCAAATGACACTTATCACTTTCAGGCAGAAAATGGAAATATGTATGTTCCAACAATGGGAAATGCAACAAATAAAGATGCCGGAAAAACCGGTGTTTCAATCAAGATCCCTGATGAAAAAACAAGAAATGAACTTATAAAACGTGGTTATTTGCCGGTGGGAAGTAAAGCAAAAACAATAACTTGTGTTGCATATAGGCCTGGTTGGCATGGTGGAGATTTACCATTCTTTCCACAAGGCGGTAAAAAAGATAATAATTCCAACTATGGAAATGTTCATAGATGGAATCAGGTTATTTTTGAAATAGAAGTTGATGCAGATAAAGATTATACGGAAGAAGCAAGAAACCAGCCAAAAGCAAGGAATAAAGATGGTTCATTAAACGAAAAAAAGGCTGATTTACAGTATATGCCTGAAAATGGAATGTATGAATATACTACTAATCCAACGGTAAAAGCTCAAACAGGTGGAAAAGGAAATTGGGTAATTACAGGTGCAATTAAAATTAAAAGAGCTTTAAGCCAGAAAGAGTGTGATGACATTCTTAAAAACTACGGAATGAAACCACAAGAATGGGAAGGCGGTGAAATGTCGCTTGATAAATTGGGTTATACCGGAACAGAACTTTCTGCAGCAAGAAAAACTCTTGCGCCTATAACTTATGAAGATGATGGAACCATTATTCCATTATCACAAAGATTTAACAAAGCATCTGATGATATAAGAAAATCATTGTTATTCAAATTAAATGCTCAATAAGTGGGAGGAATTAAAAAATGGATGATTTTCAGAAGATTGAATTCCAAAAAAGTTTACAGAAAATTAAAGATAGAACTCAACTTGAATATTTCAAGAGAGAACTGATTAAGGTTCTGGAAGCAGGTGAAGATAAGGTAAGCAAGGCCATTGAAGATTATGATAAATCTGTTGCAAAAACATTCAGGGAAGAATTTGGAATTGAAAAAAGCCGTGGCTATGGTATTGGAACTATCAGGGAATGGAAAGGCCGTAAGTATAAGAAAATAGCTCCAAACAAATGGAGACTTGTATATGAAAGTAACAGCCGTGGTGCAAAACAGTCCATTGCATACTTAAAAAAGGCTGTTATGGATGCAAAATCAACCGATGAACTTTTGGAAATAGTCATGCAGAATATAAACCGTTTTCAAGATGCAAACGGAAAAACACTAGATATTGTTTCAGAGCTGCAGCAAGCCGTAAAGGAATCCAAAGCAAAATTAAATGCCGGAAAGCCGTCTACTCAGGAACAGATTGATGAAATGAAAAAACAGAATGACAAAAAATATAATCCTGTAAAAGCTGCAATAGGTGATTATGTTTTTATTCATGATAAATACAAAGGCTTTGCAAGTCATGAATTCAAAGATGATGAACAAAAATTAAAAGAAGCTGAAAAGTTTATGAATGAAATGGTGGATTTGAAACAGAAAATCAACTTGTTACAAAATGGTTATACTTATGAAGGCAATCCTTTGGGTATTTCTGATGAAGAATATGATGCCTTGACAGATACGGCAGGAAAATTAAACAGTAATATCTACTCGTTTGAAACAGTAATTGACGGCTTGAAACATAAAATACAAAACGGAAAAACAAAAGAACTGATAGATGCTGTTGATATAGAAAATCTTACAGAGGAAGATAAAGAACAGATTAATCAGTTTAATAAAGAAATTTCAGATTTTATTGAAAGCAAAATCGAAAATTATACCTGGGATTTACAGAAACAGATATATGATTTGCTTAAAAACAGTAAAGTTGATCTTGAACACGGCAGAATGTGGTTGAAACAACACGGTTTATTTACTCCAGATGATACTGTTCAATATATCAGAAACAAAATAAATGAAGGTTTGGAAGCAAGACGAAAGGCAAAACTTGAAGAAAAAAAGAAACAGGTAAATGAAAAGATTGATGCAATTAATTCTCAGGTAAAAACCTATTCTGATGAAGAAATACAAAAAGCTTTTGAAGGACTTGATTCCGTACAAAAAGAAATAGAATCCTTGAAAGCAAAAGTTGTAACACATAACGGCATAACAAGACAAAATGAGATTGCTTATAATACACGTTCAGCAGAATTGATGCAGCAAGGTTTCTCTAGGTGGTCAAAAGAATACGATGAAGATCCTATGATGGTTCAGATTAAAAAGACCAAAGATAAGATGTGGGAAGAATCAAAAGAAATAAGGGCAAAACGAGATGAACTTGAAAAGCAGCTGGATCCACTTATGGATGCAATAGGATATTATTATCTTAATAAGTTTGAATATGAAAAAGATTCAAGCATTGATTCTTGTAAAACACAAGCAGAAGTTATGGATTTAATAAAATCAAAAGATTGGTATGATGATAATGGAAAAACAAGGCTTGATTTGAAAAATGTTGACGTAGAAGCTGCAAAAGATATGTTCAGATGCATGGAAAGAATATTTGCTATTTTCCCGGAACAGAAAGGTTCTAAAGTATCTATGCAGACAAACTATTCAAATTCCAGAACATGGGCATTTGGGGGATCAGGCAATGGCATAACTTTCAATTCAAAATATTGGAAAAATTATGATGATTTGAAGGCAGATTATGAAAAAACAGAAGGTGGTTTTCATCCAAAAGGTACAAGTGCCATAGATATTATTTATCATGAATATTATCATGTAATGACAACCGGTGGTGATTTGGCAGCAACAATTAAGAACAAAGTTACTAAAAACCTTAAAATGAAAGGTAAAAAAGGCGGCCCAAAACAAGGGGAATTAATCAGGTTTGGTGTATCTGAATATGCAACAAAAAATGCTGATGAATTCGGTGCTGAATGTTTCTGCCAGGCTATGGGAAGTAAAAATCCAACACAATTTGCAATTGAAGTTTTTAAGGAAACTTTGAAAGCTAAAAAATATATGAGAGGTTTGATATGATAGGGGAAAAACCAAAGTTTTTTGATTCTCCATATTTTGTTATGGAAGAAGATAATTGGCATCTGAAAGATGGAGCTCCGGCAGATGTTGTAAAAGAGTTTAATGACTATATGAATCAGGATAAACTTGAAGAAGAAAAGCCTGTAAAAAAGTCTTTTACTGATAGAATAAATGAAATGTTATCACAAACTAAATAATTATAATTGATTTTAGAGTGATACTATTATAAAATAACATTAATCAAACTTATAATGTGTTCTGAAAAGGGCAGTTATCAATTAACAGAAATAATTCTGTTTCTTGGTAGCTGCCTTTTTTTGTTTTCTGGGAGGAAAAGAGAATGGCTAAATTAGTAATTTTGAAATCATTTATGGATTCTTATTATGATGATATGATTGAAAAATCAACAACTCATAAATATATCAGACGAGTTCCAAAATCAACCGGCAAGGGTTATAACTATTTTTATCCATCAGATTTTAAGAAACCTATGAAAGCTCTCTTGTCTTTCTTTGGTATGAAAGAAGATACAGTAGATAAAGCTTACACAAACAACAACATTCAGCAGAGTTACGGTGTAACAAAACAGGGATTTGCTCAGCATGTTCTTGAATACCTTACAAACAGAAAAACCTGGAATACTTTCTTTGCAAACAAAGCAAATAGAGATAAGTATAAAGTGCCTGAGAAACCAGAAACAAAAGAAACAGTAGAAGTAAAAGAAAAGGTAATTGAAGGTGGAAAAACAAAAGAAAAAGTTTCTGTAGAAGTTAAAGAAACAAAAGAAAAGAACTTTAAGTCATCATGGAACCGTTCTTTGATGCGAAAAATCTATTCCATGTATAACAAAGTGCCGGAAGATAATATTGAAAACAAAGCCGGTATAGATTCAATTAAAGTCGGTGATTCTGTAAGTTATAACGGCCGTGTAGGGAAAGTAACAAAAGACTTTGAAAACGGCATGATGTTTGTAAATTTTGAAAACGGTGGAATGGGTAGATTTGCCGTAAAAGACTTGCAGAAAATGGATGTAACGGCAGATGAAGTAACTGAAAGTTCAGAATTAAATGCTGCAGAACAGAATGTAAACGGAACCAATGAAGCTGTTCAGGAAGAAGTAAAAGATACATCAGCTTTAAGTGAAGCTATGATGGGAAATGACAATGCAAAGAAATTGGGTGCAATTGAAGAATTTGAAAACGGATGGAATTTCAAGTTGCAGCCTGATACAAAAGATAAACTCTTAGAGCAAATGTCAGAATACACAATTGATGCTTTGAGCAATACAATGTCAGAGTTTACCAGAAATATTACAGACTTTACAATGAACAATCTTGATGAATCAATTGTTTCAATGAATGAAAGAATTGCAAAAGAAAACCTTCTATTGCTCAGGCTGTATAAACAGGTTCAAAGGGATTATCTTATTTCTTTAAGAGATAAACAGAAAGAACAGCTTGTTGAAAGTGAAACAAGTGAAAAAGTTGAATATACAGATGGTGAAAAGGCTGCAATTGCTCTTGCATACAGAAAGGAAAAGGACTTTGATCCAACATTGAGTGATTATGCATATTATGAAAAAATCAAGGCAAAATTCCCTGAACTTGAAGAAAAAGGTGAACTTTACAGCACAATGCTTGAAGTAAAGGACATGATGTTCAATGAAAGCAGATTAAAGGCTGCAAAGGATTATCTGAATGGTTTAACTGAAAAAGAAGAAGTTCAGCCAGAAACTGAAAGCAATGATACAACAGAAACAAAGAACGATGCTGTAGATTATTATGTTTCTGGTGATGGAATGTGGATTAACAAATATTTAAGAGATCCAGAACAGTTTGCAAAAGAAGGTGGAAACGTTACAGAAGAAGAAAAACAGATTATTGCAGAACTTGATAAAGAAACAACTTCAACACCTGTAACAGATAGAAAACTTTACAGAGCTGTAGATGCAAGTGCCATCTTTGGCAATATTTCAGATGGTGATTTTGATGATTTGATTGCTCATGTTGTATATGGCAATAATGATAAACTTATTGCAAATAAAGCAACGGTACTTATAAATCGTGCAGAAAACAGCCAGATAACGGAACCTGGCTTTATGTCTACAACAAAAGACAAGGAAATTGCAGAAAATTGGGATGGCTTTACCGGTTCAAACAAGGAAGTTGTTCTTGAACTTGATATTCCTGATGGAATGACAGGAAAGGATCTTGCTGCATACGATGTGGAAGGTGAAGAACAGAAAGAAGTTTTGCTGCCTAGAAATACTGATTATTTCATTAAAAAGATTACTCAGGGTGAAAACGGCAAGATTCTTGTTCAGGCTCAGGTTCTTGGCCAGCATGGAAATCATATTGCAATGCTTGGAAATCAAAATGCTCGTAAATACGGACTTTCAGAAGAAGATGAGCTTGAATATAACAGACAGTATAACTGGTATAAAGATACCTATGTAGATGGAGTAAGAAAAAACAATCCATATTCAAATGAAGAAGAAACAATTGAAGGTATTCTCAAAAATGAAGCTGATGAACGTTTCAAGGTTTATGGAGAAGATGATATTGCTTACCTTGCCTTGAAAGATTTGTACATTGATACAACAGGAAAAGATTATACTCCACCGGCTGCAGAGAATACAGATGAACCAAAGCCTTTGACAGAAAAGCAGACAAAAGAAGAAGAAAAGGAATATAAAAAAGCTCGTGAAAAGGCAGATTTACCAAAAATCGGCATAAATTATGGGGATCGTATTTCTGCAATGGAAGATTCAGTTTCTCTTAATCCTAACGATGTAAACTATGCTTATAAAGATACAGGATATATTGCCGGTTCTCAGAAAGAGAAGATTCAGGACTTCTGGAAACGTAAAAAGGAAAGTGGAGAAGGAACAACTATTGAAGAAATTAACTGGACTTCTCTTGAAGAAAATCCACGTTATGCAGAACAGCAGATTACAAAGGCTAATATCCTTGGAGATATTGATTATAACTCATTCAGAGAAAAGGGAATGGATTCTCGTGCAGCTTATCTTGCAAGTCGTGTTTTTGCTGCAATTCCAAAAGAGCCTGATGGCCATGATGTTACAGCCAGAAAGAATTATGTAATTGCCGTAAATACTGTAAAAGACAGACTTTCAGAATGTAAAACAATCGGAGAAGTAAAAGAGTTTGTTGATGATGTTTACGGTGAATATAAACAGACTTTTGATTCCCAGATTTTAAGGGTGCCGGAAGTAAACAAGGCTAAGGCAGAAAGAGATGAAGTTATGAGGGAAGCTGAAAAAGTCAGGAACGATGTTATGGAATGGTGCAGAAATGAACTTGTTCCAAAATACAAAGCTCTTGGCAAGAAAGAAAGAAAAGCTTTCTGGAGATACAGAGAAGAATTGAAGAAAGAAATAATTGCCAAAATCAAGGAATATGATTCTGAATTCAACAATGAAGATATATACATTGAATTTGATACAGGCAATATGTGGTGGCCTATAAACATCAGTCGTGAAGGTATTTTTGAAAAACGGCTTGATGAAAAATTGGATAAACTCAAAGCAGCAAGAAACAAGGCAAAAGATGAAATAATGAAAGATAATGTTACTTATGACACCTGGAAAGCCTTGGGCAATTTTGCTGATTTGAGATTCTCAAAGACATTCCAAACTCACTATAACAACTTAAAGGCTTATGATGAAAAATACCGTACAGATAAAGACGGAAACCAGGTTGAAAATTATTCATATAAATATCGTGATAAGGCTTATGATAAATATGAAGATTGGGAATGGCTTGATGCAAGTAAAAACAAGGTTGCCAGAAAGGAATCTGAAATAATTAAGGGTAAGAAAAAAAGAACCTTTGAAATGATTGTTCCAAAGACAATTGAAAGAAAAGGTGGAAGGGATATTTCTGTAAAATCTACAGCAGAACTTAAAAAAGCCTTTAATTTAAGGGATGTTCAGACAGGTTCTTATGTTCAGTCTGATCCTGTAAGTGCAAAATGGCATGTTGATAATCTTGCAGCCGGATTTGCTGATTTGGCTGATGTACTTGGCATTAAAGATGATCAAATTTCATTGAACGGCCGGTTGGCATTAGCTATTGGTGCCAGAGGTCATGGTGGTGCTTTGGCTCATTATGAACCTGTTGAACGTGTAATCAATATTACAAAATTCCGTGGTGGTGGTTCTTTAGGCCATGAATGGTTCCACAGCTTTGATAATATGATTGCAGAAGCAATTACAGGTGGAAATGTAAGTGTTTATATGTCAGATCCAACTCGTCAGAGTAAAACAGTAAAACTGATGGATGCTTTCAAGCCTGATGCTTACCATGATGCAATTCCGGATAATGAATTGTCTTTGAAAGTAAGGGATAAGTTTATCAATCTTGTAAATGCAATGATGACTGGTGATACACCTGAAACAGAAGTTGTTTTATATGGCAAAGAAGATGTTGAACAGGCAAAAAACTTTTTTGAAAACCAGATAACAAGATATATCGGCAGTTATTATGACAGGGATGGATTCTACAAAAAATTATCAGAAGCAAAAACTCTTGATGAGGCAATATCAGCCATAAATGAAAAGTTTAAGAGTACAGTTATGCTTATTCGTGAAAATCGTGATAAAGTCGGAAAACTTGGAAAGTATGAGCAGAAACGTATGAAAGAAATTGTAAAGACTTATGAAAAATACAGAGTAATGGCTGCTGCTTATTTTGATCCAAAAGAAGCTAAGGCTGATGGTGGAGAAGTTACTGTAAAAACAGGAAGAACAGTTTCACGATTCTATGAAGATGCAAAGAAACTTGATGAAGGTAAACAAAAGTCTTATTGGTCTACACCTTTGGAAATGGCTGCAAGAGCTTTTGAAGCATATCTGGTAGACAAATTAAAGGAAAGAGGCCAAAAAAATGATTATCTTTCTGGTTCTGCAAGTAATGATGTATATGCTGGTGCATGGTATCCATATCCAACAGAAAAAGACAGAATTAAGATAAATAAGGCTTTCGATGAACTGTTTGAAGTAATCAGGAATGAAAATGCAATCAGAAAAGCTTTGGATATTCTTGATAAGCCAAAATTCATTATAAAAGGCAGCAGATTCCTGATAAGAAAATAACCTGTCTGCAAGTGTAGAAAAGGTTTCTGGTAACGTATTCTTTATAGGATGCGTTACCTGTTTTTAAGGAGTTGTGAAATGAAATTATGTGTTAGAAAAGATATTTTTGATAGCATTTGTGATTCTCTTGGAATAGAAAAGGCATATAAATATATTAGACGATGGGAAAAGCCAGGTGGTGGTTGGAATTATGAATATCCATCAGATATGCCTAGAAACACAAGAGAAAATGATAAGATTGTTACTAGAAGAAAAGCTAGAAAACATATTGCAAATAAAACTAAAATAATAACAGGTGTCAAACTAATTCAAAATGATGATGATTATGATAGAGAAGTAAACAGACTAAAACAACTTTCAAGAAAAGGACAATTAAGATGTAAGGCTCTTGGAAATGAAAATATTATAATTAATGATATTACTATAGAGCATACGAAAGCGACAAAAGGTGATCCCAGACCACCAAAAGAAGTTTATCACAAGAGAATGTTATTTTCTTTTGCAGAACAGGTTTTAAAAAACGGTATTTTGAATGAGGTAACAAGAAGAAATACAAAGGGGAAAGAACATATTACTTATGGAATTGTAAATATGTGCAGGTATTATGATAAATACCTAGATAAAGTAGTAGATATTCCGGTAGAAATAGCTGTAGGGTATGATGAAGATTCAAAGAAATATGTATTATCTGCATCAGATTTTGAATAAAAAAAATCCCTTTCAAAATATTGAAAGGGATGTATTGTATGTTTCAGCGGTACATACCGAACTCGATCCATCAACCAATTTAGATGGCGTACATTCGACCTATATTTATATTATCTGATAAAACATTGTTTTTGTCAAGTAAAAAAGTATTGCAAAATAAAAACTTGATTATTTGTGAAATATGTAAGATAATAACTTACAAGAAATAGATTTGTCTTGAAAAGGGCAGTCGGTTTAGTTTTATAACCGGCTGCCTTATTTTTTTAACTTTTATTTTTCCTGGGAGGATTTGGAAAATGGCAAGATTCATGGTAAAAACTAGTGAATACAAGAATGTTTGTAAGGCTGTTAATGACAGAAAGTTAGCAGAGCTTAAAAAAGAGATAATTGAAATCCTGAAAAAGCAGGATGAAAAAGAGTTCAAGAAAGCTGTAGATTTATTTGAATCTCAGGAAATGCATTATTCACATCTTGAAAAATCAATTACAGGGAAATGGGTTGAAAAGGCCGGCTATGGTGTTGGTACAGTCCGTATCTGGAAAGGAAAGAAATACAAGAAAATTGCTCCTGGCAAATGGGCTAGAGTTTTTGATAAAGAAGGTCGTGGAACCAATATTGCCATTGGTAAACTGATTTCAAAGGTTCAGAAGATTGATAACGTTGAAGATCTTATGGCTTTGGTTATGGCAAATAAACAGCGATTTGTTGATGAAAATGGAGTTGATTTACCTGTTCTTGATAAGCTCCGTGCTGCTGTAGATGCTCGTAATGGCAATGTAGGAAACAAGGGAACTTCTAAAATTAAAAATACAACATTGAAATATGATGATAATGGTAAGATTAAAGAAGTTGAATCAACTTTAATTGAACCATCAGATACGGCCAGAAACTTCAAATATAATAAAGATAAACTTAGCATTAATGAATTGAAAGATGCAAAGAATGAAATTGATTCTTATATCCAGAAATTGAATAAAGAAATTAGTTCTTTGGAAAAAATTAAAAAAGAAAATGCGGATAAACTCACAGATAATGCAAAAGCAAATATTGATGGTAATATTGCTTATTCAAAAAACATTATAAATGCTTATTCAAAGGATAAAGCAGATTGCGAAAAACTTCTTGAAGAAAAGAAAAATAAGCCGGCCGAAAAGGAAGAATTGTCTATGAAAGAAAAGGTGTTGATTGCAACCGATGAAGGGTCAAAAAAGGAGCTTGGCCGTGGTAAGATGTATAAAAAACATATTACCGAAATTCAGAAGATTGCAAATTCAAATATAAATGATATTCCAGAAAATCTTAAAACTATTAATGATTTTGTAAAATATCAGGATAGTTTGTATAATCCAGATTATAAACAGGCTGGTAAAGATTATGCAAGATTAAAGAATCATGAACTTGCAAGAGAGATTTGGCAGAAAGTTGAAGATGGTGAAGCAGAATGGGATGAAAACGGCTATCTGAAACTTGATGAAAATGGATTACTTGCAAAGCCTGAAAAGAAAGAAGAAATTTCTACCAAAATATCAGTAGAAGAAATGAAATCTATGTCTGATGATGAACTTAAAGATTATGAGGCAAAACTTGAAAAAGAACTGCTTGGTATGAATCGTAATAATCCTGATTTTGCCGATAAATATAATCATTGGAGAGAAGTTCATGGTGAGAATAATGACAGATTCCACCAGAGAATTGAAGATGAAGCAAAAGCAGAAAAGCAAAAAGAATCAGATGCAAAGGCCGAAAAGGAAAAGGAAATCAAGGAAAAATATCACGGATATTTTGACAGCCGTTCAGGACTTGATAAAGCAAGAGACTTGAAAAACCTGGAAAAGAAGTTCAATTTTGACGGCAAGGTTATGACAAGCAAGGACTTTGTTGAACAGGCTATTGATAACGGTGCTGAAATCAAGGAAAGGGAAGTAAACAAGCTTGATTATCCATCAAGAACTCGCTGGAACAGAATGAACGGCTATGAACAGGAACAGTATGAAAGAAGAATCAAGGAAGCCGGAAAAAAGACTGTATACTCAATTAACGGCTATGAATTCCCTAAAACTGTAGTTGATTATGCAAAATACTACAAGGAAAACGGTAAGAAAGGTTCAGGTGAAGAAAAATCTTCTCTTTCTGATGTTGCAATAAAGAACAGAGCATCTTCTATTGCAAGTTCTGTAGCATATTCAAAGACTTATCAAGAAAAAATGGGGGCTCCATTCAATATGGAAGTTGCAGAATCAATTATAGATGATGCAGATGATATGGATGAACCAACAAAGAAAGCTGTAAGAGAAGAACTTAAAAAGCTTTATTCTGAAAGAAAAGTTCAGAAATCGCTTGATAATCAGTTCCTGATGGACATGTTTGTTGAAGATGAAATCCAAAAAGTTGAAGAAGAACAGGAAGAAGAATCTCTATTTGATGATTACTCAGCAGAACAGCCTGGTTTGTTCAATTCAACGGCTATGAAAGTTCAAGAAGCTTTCAACAGATGTAAAGTGATGTAAGTAATAAACTTACATATACCTTGACAAAAGTAAGAATATGGCTTTATACTATATTTAGTCATATTTTCCATATTAAATAATTTATTGATTTGTTCTGAAAAGGGCAGTCATGACGTGAAAAACGTTGTGGCTGCCCTATTTTTTTTGTTTCAGGAGTTGTGAGATGGATAATGAAGTTTTAGTTATTGGAAATATCTGTAAATCAATCTCAGGTGAAGAAGATGAAAACGGAAACTACATCTTTGAAGTAGAAGCATCTAATGAGAACCTGGACCTGCAGAATCAGAGAACACTACAAAGTGCCTTGATGGATTCAAAGGAATACTTTCTAACAAACGGTGTTATTTCTGATGATCACCAGCACAAAATCAAGCTTCCTGATGGAACTGTAGAAAGCCATAAGGAAAAAATTATCGGTGAACCTATTTCTGTAAGACGTGAAGGAAAATCAACTTTTGTAAAAGGCCGTTTGTTTGCTGGAATTGAAGCAGCAAAGCCTTATATAAATCTTCTTAAAAATAAAGCCAAAGTTGTAAAAGCATCTATTGGTGGAATCATGCCAACAATCAGGAAAGAAAAAGACGGTACTGAAACAGTAACAAGCTTTATGTGGAATGATTTGGCTCTTACTACTTCACCTGTAAATTGGACTGTTGGAAGTGCCAGGTTTGCTAAATCTATCGGAATGGTTGACTTCTGTAAATCATTGGAAGCCGGTTCTGGTACTAATGCTCCTGATTTTGAAAGCGGTCGTTCATTGCAGAAAGAAGATATTGAAGAAGAAACAACAAAACTTCTTGAAATAAATGACGGTGAAATGGATCCGGCTGATTCAATTGAAAAAACAAAAAAAGGCAAAGGAAAGTTCTTTGATAAAGAAGAACTGATAAAAGCTGCTCAGGAAAAAGAAATAAATGATATTTCTGAATGTATTCAGGAAATAGATAAGGGTAATTTGAATTCTGCTGATGAAATAAAGGCTTATTTAATCGGTAAGGGATTTGAAAAAAGTCAGGCAGAGGAAACTATGCTTGAAATTATAGAACAGGGAGGAAGAAAAATGGCCAAAGGTAATTTTTCTGAAACAGTAGACGGAATCTTGAAGTCTAACGGTGTTAAGAAAAGCACTGATGAAAAGAAAAAGCCAGAAGATGAAGAAATCGAAAAAGAAGAACTGTTCGAATTCGATGACGATTCAGAAGGCTCAGATGAAGAAGATGACGTTGAAAAATGCGGTGCCAAAGGCAGCGTAAAGAAAGGTTGTGGTGTTAAGAAGTCTCTTGATGAAGAAGAAGATTATCTTGATGCAACAGAGCTTGTAAAGTCTATGGGTGAAGAAATTGATGCTCTCCGTGAAGAAAATGCAGAGCTCAGAAAATCAATTGATGAAACACAGAACAGTGTTTTGGAAATTGCCAAAGCTCTTGGTGAACCTGTAGCAAGACAGAGTGTTGTAGCAAAGTCTATTCCTGGAAATGTAATAGCAGCTCCAACATCAAACAGAAAGCCGACAATGGCAGATTTTGATCAGTTCAAAATCTCTATAGCTAAATCGGCTCAGGGTGGCAGAATGGAACCGGAAGAAGTTCAGTTCCTTAATTCAGAATTCCAGAAAGCTATGAACGGTGGAATTAGGGCAATTAAGCCTGAAACATGGCAGAAAATCTGTTCCATTGTTCGTGATAATCGTTAATAAAAAGGAGGCCGAAAATGGACGGCATTTTTGACGAAGAATTTGAAGCTCAGTCTCAGAATACAGAGCTTGAAAAGGCTCTTGAAGCCGGTTATGGTACAGATGCTGCATCGTTCACACAGGGACGTTCTTTGCAGCGAGAAGATTTGGAAGCAACACTTGTTACTGTTCTTGATGTAAAACAGAAAGATTTGAAGCTTTTCCACAAACTCCACAAACAGCCTGTAACTTCTACAGTTCATCAGGTTGAACGTCAGACAGACGTTGGTGATGATGAATTCCTGTTCGTTGGTGAAAGCGAAAAGGCATCAGAAGGCGATCCAACATTCCAGAGAAAGATTTATGAAACTAAATACACCACAAGCAAGTGGGAAGTTTCACATCCACTTTCTCTTACAGACAATGTTGAAAATGCTATCAATGCATCAAAAGTTGCTGCTGTTATGCGTGTTTCTAAGGGTACAGAACGTTGTATTTTCCACGGAAACAGTGCAGCATCACCAAAACAGTATGATGGTCTTTTGAAGATTATTGAAGATTCTGCAAAGAATACTTCTGTTGCTGAAAGACTTCGTGCAACTGTTATGGATATTCGTGGTCTTGAAATTGGTGAATCTGATACAATTGATGGTGAAGTTATTGATGCTGGTGAAGCATTGTTTGATGACATTGCCGAAAAGGTATACTCAAAGGGTGGTGATCTTGCAGAAGCTTACTTCCCACCTGTTATTTCTCGACAGTTCAAGAATATGTTCAGTTCACGTCTCCGTCTTTCTACAAAAGATGAGCAGTTTGCTATGGATAAACTGCCAAAGATTATTACAGCAACAAACTCAGTTATCAATATTACAGATGATGCCGGTGCAGATAAGATGTTCCGTGTAAAGGGTCCTGTAGTTGCAGCTGGTAACAGTGCAAAACGTCCTAATACACCAACAAGCATTACCGGAGTAGCTGCAAGTGATTCTGCATCTAAGTTTACAACAGCTTATGCTGGAAACTATGTATACGGTGTTCATGCAATCAATGCTTACGGTATTTCTGCCGCTGCAACAAGTTCATCAGTAACTGTAGCTGCCGGAGAAAAGGTAACTCTTACAATTACTCCTGATACAAACGGTGAAGCTGCAACAGGATTTATTATTACACGTTCAAAGGCCGGTGGTTCAGAACTTATGGAAATGGTAAGAATTGCAAATTCAGGAAATTCAACTACAACTTATGTTGATTTGAATGAAGATTTGCCAGGAACAGCTCAGGTTGTTCTTCTTACTCCAACAACTGATGAAATGCGCCCTAATGCAAGCTTTGGTCAGCTCATGGGAATGTCAAACTTTGATCTTCCTACAGATTCAAGCCTTGCTCACCGTGGTGTTGTTGCATTGTACGGTATGCTTGAAGTTCGTGCGCCTGAATATTGTGCTATGATTAAGAACGTTGGTTATACCGGCGGTCTTTACTAGCAGATAATGGGGGTTGTATTATGGCCACTGCAAAAGCAAAACCAGATACAGCCTCTATTGTTGAAGAAGAAAAAACAACAGTAGAGACTGAAAAACCGGTTGAAACAAAACCGGAAACAAAGGCAGAAAAGGTTGAAAAAGCTGAAAAACCAGCCAAAGAAAAGGCTATTAGTGATGATGCAAAAGTTATCATTAAGTGTGAAACTTATGCCGGAAAAGAACTTGTTCTGCCTACAAGAACAATAACTCTTGATGAAAAGGGATGTTGTGAAGTAACCGGAATCGAAGCCAAAAGACTTCTTACACTTCCAGGTTATGAACTTTCCAAATAAGGAAGCATAAAATGGCAATTCTCGCTGAAAGTACAACAAACAGAATACTCGTTACAATCTCAGGTGTTACAGAACCTGTTATTCTTGAACGTCTTTTCTATAAAGAAAACAACTGGCTTGTTTGGACTGGAAGCGGTTTTGCCGATCCTTTAGATGAATCTACAATACCACTTCCTATAAATGCAGGTGATTTTGTAGATTCATTTAATCTTACATCAGGATTATATCAATACCGAATTCACAAAGCTGATATTTTAGAGCCTGAATATAAGGATTATCAGTTTTGTTGTTGGACTAAATTCGGTGTTCCTGATGCTGTTGGTTATTCTTTTAATAATTACAAAGTGCCGGAAGGTTCATGGGGTACAATTGTAACTCCGGATGATTGCCGTTATACGTTCCTTTGGGGAACCGATTTTAAGGCTGCAAACGGCTCATATTTTACAGATGAACAGATACAATGGTTTATTGATGCTGCAACAAGAGAAATGGAAAGACAGCTCAATATAACTATCGTTAAAAAACGTATTAAATCAATGGCAACAATAGAATCTAAACATCTTGTAAAGGGTGTTGATTATGACGTTGAAGAAACACCTTATGACTTTTCTTACAGAAAAATACAGCGTTATGGAATGATACAGACAAAACAACGTCCAATTCTGGATATTACACGTTGTACTTTAATCAATAAAGGTCAGTCCGATGATGTAGATTTATTGCCATCTGTTATTCCTGATAAGAAAAACGGTGTAATTAAGTTTATGAAACGTCCATTCAAGCCTAATGATACATGGTTTGGAATTACGGATGCCATAAGCCGTTACGGTTCAGAAACATGGAATCCACATATATTTTATGTAGTTGATTACGATGCCGGATTTGAAAATTCTGATGAAGTTCCATCTGATTTGAGACAGATGATTGGAAAAATGGCAGCTATATCACTCTTGAATGTTATTGGTGATGGCCTTATGTCAGGTTTTTCAAGTTCTTCACTTTCTATGGACGGTGTATCTGAGAGTTTTTCAAGTACCCAATCCGCTACGAGTGCCTATTTCGGTGCCCGTATTGCAGTTTATCAAAAAGAGGTGCAAGAGTACATTCAGCAGAATAAATATAAGTTTGGATTCTATAGAATAGGTGCATTATAGAAAAATACCGGCTTAGGCTGGATATTATAAATAAGGGAGGAAACAAAAATGTTTACTTTTGATAAAGAACAGATTAAGAAAACTTCTCCGCTTGGAGAAATGATTGCTGAATCAGTTGGAGTTCCTGTTGATTGTGGTGGACTTGATTTGAAAGAGGGTACACCTAGTAACATTCCTGGAATATTCAAGCAGGTTGAAAAGGCTTATTCAGTTGGTAATCCTGTTGTTGCAAAGAATCTTCTTTGGGAAGGTGCTGCTTTTACACCGGCTGTAGTTGCCGTTACAAAGCGGCCTAGTGGTAATTTTATCTGTACATTCTCAACATTACAGATTGAGATTGAACCGGATGATGATGTAACAGTTATCAATATGTTGGCCGGCTAATTCAAAATGATTGATTAAGGCGCTTTTTTTTGTAGTTTTTTCATGCCTTTTGAGATACAGTTTCCGGTCTGTATAAAACCGGATTTTTTATAGGTGAAAAAAATGATACTGATTGCTATATTATTATTGTTATTGGCTGTATTTATTATATGGCTTAAAGATTTGTAGGAGTATAAGTCATGGGACAAGGGCTTGGAAGAAACTCACCTGTAGTATTATCGCTTGGAAAAGACAATTATGAAGCTCTTATAGAACGACACGGCCAATGGATGCGTTGGAGAATAGCCGAAAAATGCTCTTGTGTAAAAGGAATTACCATGCAACCAGATATTCATTGTCCTTTTTGTGCCGGACGTGGATTTACATATACTCACCTTAAAAACATGATTACTTATTCTGTTGTAATGCTTTATGACGGTAAGGGAATATTAAACCTTGATGAAAGCTTAAAAAGTGCTGAATTACTTGAATTGTATGATATGCAGGGGCATAGATATGAAAATGCAAAAAAATTGTGTAATTATATCTATCTTGGAGAAGATACAAAATATCCAACAAAGGGAACTTATTTTACAGCCGTAATGAGAAAAAATATTGTTCAAAAACTTGAATCGGCCGTTGCAGAAAAGAATAACATGGGTTATTACACGGTTCCTGGTTTATTGAATAAGAGAAACAATATTGAAGGCATATACTATGAAGCTCCATCTGATATTATCAGTATTGGAAAAATTACGGATGCAGCCGGAATTGAATATAAAGCAACCGAATTTCGTCTTAATCAGTTCAGAATAGAGCCTACTATAGATCCTGATACAGAAGAAGAAATACCTATTACAGAACCGGTAACAGTAGAAAATGTTGAAAACATTTCTCCATTTATATTTGTTTTGCTCAGCCAGAACTTGAATAAAGGTGATGCAAAAGCCGTTGAAGAAAGCAATGGTGATGCCGTATGTTCTTTTCCTTATGAGTGCGATGTTTCAAATGACGATATTCTTACGGTTCTTGCCGGTAGTTATACCCAGAAAGATGTTATCTGCCGTTCACAATTGGTAACAGATACAATTGGTGCTGATTTTGTATATGATATTGTTTCTGTAAAAGGAATAATTGAAGGTGAAGAAGTTGAATATAAACAGGGAACCGATTATATTTTAGTAGGAACAAACAAGATAAAATGGCTTGAAAATGCAGAAACAAGTCCTGATGTTGGAGAAGCTTATTCAATTACTTATCACATCATGCCTACTTATCGTGTTGTGAAACAGATTCCACAGATAAGAACAAGTGAGAATCAAAGGCTGCCAAAGAAAGTGGTTGTAAAACTGTTTTCTGCTTATGCTGAAAAAGCCGGAGTTAATGTTCAGAAGAACAATGAAATAACTAAAAAGGGAATTAATTCCAGTTATTAGGGAGGAATAGAAAATGGATAAGTTTTTAATCAGAAAAGATGTTTATGGTGAATTAATAGAAAAGGGATATGGCAAGAAAGACTTGTCTAAACTCACAAAGAAGAAGATAACAGATAAAAACGGCCATACAAGAACTGTATATGTAAGAAATGGTGAACAGCCGGCAACTCAGCAGCAGCCAAAAGCCCGGGATGAACTTTCACCTGAAAAGAAAGCTCGTTATGAAGAAATGCTTGAACAGGTAAAAGCAGGGCCGGAAGAAAATGCTTTATTTGTTCGTGGAAAAGGTATGCTTAACAAGAAAGATGCTATTACTCACTTGGAAGGAAAACTTGGAAAAAAATCATCTAGTTCTTTAAGAGAACAAACACCTTCTATTCGTGAGAAAGAAGAATCTTTATCAGTTAATGAAGCTGATAAATTCTATGGAAATTACGGTTTAAAAAAAGTTGGAGAATCCGTAGATAGAAAGGGGTGGACTGTTAAAGAATATAAAAATAATGCCGGTGAAACATGGATAGGCAAATTCAATAAAGAAGGAAAATATGTAGGTAGTGAGTATAATCCTGTAGGTGCAAAAAAGAATAGTGCAGCACAAGGTCATCTTGAATCTGATACTCCACAGAATACTGATATAACAAAAGAAGATGAAGAAAGATTTGGTAAACAGGCTCTTTCTGGATTATCTGGTAAAAGAACAAGTTCAGAAGAAAAGAAAACTCCAAAACTAGGATTGCAAGTTGGTGATATAGCTTTTACAAAATATGGTGAAAGGGCTGAAATAGTCGAAGTAGATGGTGAATGGGTAACGGCTAAAATGAATGGTCGTACAGAAAAATATAAAGAAAATGCTTTTAAGGGAAAAGTTGAAAAGAAACCTACTCAGGATGATATGAAAGAAAATTATCTTGATGTAAAAAATGAAACTGGAAAAGATATTGCAGAAAACAACAAAATAGAAAATACATCCGAAACTATTAAATTTTCTCCAGAAGAAATGAAAGTTATAAAAACTGTTGCAGAAAAAATAAATTATCAACCAGGTGATGAAGGATATTTGTTGAATACTATATATTCAGAAAATAAGGATGTTTATTCTGCTTTAACAAAAAAGAATAAGGAAGCATGGGATAAAAGTGGAAAGAAACAAAAAACATTCAGTTCAACAGACTTACTCAAAGAAAAGATTAAATCAATGAATGGAAATTTTGGTGCTGATGATACTAATAAAATTTCTTTTGAAGATTCTGTAAAAGAATATAACTTTACAGATACAAAGAAGGGTCAGTTTGCAATGAATGAAGTTGCAAATTTCTATCCTGAATTAAAGGATATTGTAGAAAACCGTAGAAAAGCATTTTATGAAGTTGATGCTGCAGAAAAAAAACTTAAAGTTAATCCAAATAATAAAGAGTACAAAGATAACTTTGCAAGTGCTTACAATAAATTGAAACAGGCTGATGCAGAATATGATAAGGCATCTAAAAAAGCCTTGGAAAAAGCTCCTAATATTAAAAAACCTGATTTTTATAAATATATGGATGCCAAACGTGATGTTCAAAAATTCCTTGATAAATATAAGATGCAGAGTGAAGAATATGAAGTTGGAAGGAGATTAAGAGAAAATGGCGGTGCATCTATTTTAAGTCCTATGTATGGATTAAAGCCTGATGATTATACAAAAGATCCTGATTATATCAAGGCTCAGATGATAATTAGAGCTTATGAACAAAAATGACAACTTACACTATTGAATACGATTTATCAGAATTAAAAAACCTTGCTGATAAATTTGCAAAAACAGTTCAAAATGCTCCGGAAGCTGCATTACCAAATACGGCAAATGCCTTTCAGATGGCTGCTCAATATGTCAGAAATATGTGGACTGGTTATTTAAGTGGAGATCAGCCATTAAACGGTATTGAGTTCATGGACGGTGTAACAAGTGCAATGGTACGTTCCATAAGAGCTCAAAGAAACGGTGATTTTGATTATTCTGTATATTCTGATAATAGACAACTTGAAGAAAAAACAAAAGGCCGGAAAGAAGTTGAATATGATATGAAACAAACACATCCTTACGGCAAAAAATCAAGGGTAAGCAAAAAGGGAATACCTTATCTGATAATTCCATTCAGATGGGGAACACCTAACGGCAAAGGAACCAAAAGAGCTCATTTTAATAATTTTATACCACAAAAGAATTATGAAACAGCCGTAAAAGGCCTTAATTTATCGGCTGTTGATTCTGCAAAGAAGTATTTTGAAGCTAATTTTAAGGGTGAAAACATTGAAAGACAGGGATATTCTTGGGCAAAAAATGGCCGCTTGAAAGAAGATCAAGCCTGGGATGATAGAAGTGTAGGAATGGTGAGAATGAAAGATGTTACAGGAAGTACATATTTTACATTCAGAATTGTTTCTGCAAAATCTCCGGCAGGAAGCTGGATTTATCATAGGGATGCAAAACCAGCTGTTGATATGATGGGTGCTTTGGAAAGAACTGTAAAACCAAAGATTGATGAAATGATAAGTGCCGGAATTCAGGCTGATAATAATATGTACAAGAGCATGTAATTTTCAACTACAAGTTGAATGAAATATTTTTATTCATAGTTTATTCTTTAATTATGGAGGAATAAAACTATGAATGAAAAACAAAAACTAATTGAGTATATTCTTGAAGATTTGAAAAGGGATAGTGGGGATTGTGAACTTTGTGTAAAAATGGGGTGGAAATGTCCTGTTTACATTCCAGAAGATGCTGCTTTAGATTTTCAGCCTGATACATCGGTTTGTAACATTAGGGATAACATATATAAAACATTGACAATTAAACACTTATAGAATAAAATTAAAATATCAAATTCATTTCTCGGTATGTTAAGAGATTAGCAGCCGGAATAATGTCTATACGTTATTCCGGCTGTTTTTTTTTAACTTTTTTTTAAGGGAGGTAGAAAATGGAAGTAAAGAAACAGTCTCCACAACCTATTATTCTATGCTATCATTCTATCTCCAAAGGTGAAGCCGTAAAAGAATTATATTATAGTTTTACACCAACATCTGATTATCCGGCAGGAAAAAATCTTCAATCATACAGTTTTGATAAATCAATAGATGATTTTGGAACTTCATTTTCTTTTTCAGTAAAGGAAAATCCTAATTCAAAATCTCTTTTCATGGATCAGGTAAGGCTACTTGATGTAATTGTAATATCAGAAAGTGGTTCTCAACAGAAGATTGATTTTATAGGTGTTGTAACTACAGTTTCAGCCGGTGGAACAGCAAGTAACTTAAATAAAGTAGTAAACGTTTCGGGAAAGTCGATAGAATGGCTTTTCAAATTTTATAATATAAATGCAGATATTAAATGTGTAATATTTAATAATGCTGCTGCAAATAATACATTTAAGACAGATTTAGCAAAAAAACATGGTACAGAAGGAATTACGATTAAAGATATTGTTAAAGAATCATACAATATGTTTGAAAAAGAAACATCAAAAACAAAAGCATTAAGTAATTTCCTTATCGGTGAAATAATTTTCCTTTGGTATGGATATAACTGGGTTGAAGCATCAGATGAAAAGTTTTTTTATCCTATATCAAGCAATCTGTTTGATTCAGGAAAAATAAATGTAATAGATTATATTAAAAAATTGTTACCAGCTCCGATATATGAAATTTTTGGTGATATAGATAATATAGGAAAACCTGTAATCAGGGCAAGAAAAGCTCCGTTTGATAATCCTGTTAGCAATATTAAAATTGATCCAGATTTACTTTCTGATTTTACCCTGACAAAGAGTTGTGATGAAGTATATACGGCATTTATGCCATACATAGAAGGTTCTTCCCAAAGTCCTGATTTTTACATGAATCTTGCAACTGCAGAAGGTGTAAAAGAAAGGGGTTATGATTGTGCTTTAAGAAGTGATAAAAAATCTGAAATATACGGCTATCAGCTTTTAACATGTTCTTTTATGGGATATACGGCAGATTCTGACAATTCCAAAGAAACAATTGATAAGAAAAAGTTACAACAACTTGCAGAACAGTTAAGAAAATGGTTTGAAAATCTTGATGAAATGTATACTGGTGATTTTACGATTGTAAATATTACATCTGAAAAACATGCAAAAATAGGTGAATGGCTTGGTTTTGCAGACGGTTTATTCTATGTTGTTTCAGAAAAACACACTTGGAATTACGGTGATAATCCAATGATTAATTATCAGGTAATTAGGGGTGGAGATTATGTTGGTGGAAATTTCAAAGAGATTAAGAATATATCATCTGTTTATAAGGAGTTTGAATAATGAATATTATAAAAAATATCCATAAGAAAAATGCCATAGCTCCTGAAATAAACGATGTAAACTATCTCAAAGGCCGTATAGGATTCTGGGGAATCGTAACAGAAGTAAATTCAAGAAATAATTCTGTTACGGTTGTTTCTGATACCGGTTATGAATTAAAAAATATTCCTGTTGTTTCAGGTGAATGGGTAACTGTTGATAACAATAAAAACTATATTCCTTCTCAAAGAAATCTTCCACCGGTTAATTCAAGGGTTTTTGTTTTAACACCGACATATACGGCTGTTGGAGCTTTTGTTTTATGTTCAGGATTTTCTAGGGGTGATGAAAATATCAGAACATTATGGGCAAAAAGTGAAAGTGAGATGCAGGATAAAAACAATTGCCGTGAAACTAAAACTCAGGGTGGCTGGGATGTTACAGAAGAATATGCAAATGGCAATTTTAAGGCTGAATCAATTTCAACAAGCGATGGTAACATAACTATTACATTGAATACAACAAAAGATGATAACAAAAGTCAGGTACAGGAAGCATCTATAAAGGCTTGGAATAATTCTGTAGTTATAAATAAAGATGGAATCAGTATTACTGATAAAACAGGGAATAAAGTCTTGATGACTTCATCTAATATTCAGGTTCTTGCTAAAGATAATAATAAACTCAAAATCGGTAATTCTGTTGATACATTATATGGTTTACTTAATGATTTAATAGGAAAATTAAACGGTGGTACTGTTGTAACAAGTGGTACTTCTACAAATCAATCTGTTACAGCAGGGCAATTTGCAACTATTGTAACAAAATTAGGACAAATATTGGAGTAAAGGATGCCAAAGTTATTAAATGCAGACTATTGGAAAAAAGCTTATCTCTTAGAGTTCCGTAAGAATGATGAACTTACAGATGCCTTTACATTTTCAGTTCCTCCGGAAAGTGAAGATTTTGTATTTCCACAAAGAAAAAGTGAAACAAAAACCTTTGGTGGTGGTGTAATAGCAGAATACGGCAATGATTTTGTACAAATATCTTTATCAGGTTCAACAATAAATCAGGAACTTAAAATGATATACAAAAGCCGGTTGGGAACAGATAATCTAACTGGTGAACAGGAAATATTCTATTTAAGAGATCTGCTCAGGGACTACGGAAAGCAGAACAATTTACAGGGCAAACAGGTATATTTATTCTCTCTTAACGGTGGTGGCCGTAATATAAAGAACAATCCTAAATGGTGGCAAATTTCTGTTGGGGATTTAACAATCAGCAGAAACAAAGACAAACCATTCTGTTATAACTATAAATTTACGGCTACAGGTTATCCGGAAGTAACACCTAAAAAGAAACGTAAAGATGTTTTCGGTTCTGTAGTAAAGAGCTGGTATTCCAAAATGCAGACTTTATGCGGCAAGATGGAAGAAGGACTTGATTTGCTTGAAACTTATGGTGCCGGATATATTTCAGACTTGAATGAACTTATAACAACAGCAAGAACCGGTGTTTCTGTTTTAATCAACTCAGCAGACAGATATATTGATGTTGTAAATGGAATTATAACTGATACTTTCGGACTTGTTTCAAATACAGCCGGAATTGTTTCAGATGCTACAGTCGATACCTTGGCTTTAGGTGATAAAGTTGTTTATTCGGCATTAAGGTTTTACCCGACAATAGCATCAGAAACCTGGAATAATTGTCTTAATGTTCAGGCATCGTTTAAGGCTATTGCAGATTGGTGTGCAAGTATTCCTGAGGATTATTTCAGTACGGAAAGTGCCGGACAAAATATTAAAACCCAATTCTCAGAAGATACAAGTGATTTAGATATATCAGACACTTATTCTACTATTGCTCATGAAAGCATCAAAGCAGCAAATGAAGCTGTTGCAATATCATCTAAAACAGTAAATACCATGGGTTTTGCCGTAATGCCAGGCACAAACTGGGAAGATGATAAAATTGTCATTACCTACGGATATAAGAACGTTATTATTACAGATGCAGAAACTAATTGGGATCAACTTGCCATGGATTATTATGGAGACCCATCATTAGGAACTTTAATAGCAACTTATAACAACTTATCATCTGATACACCTTTGGAAAGTGGAATTTCGATTCTTATTCCAAAACTTGAATTCTCAGAAAGCAATGCATCAGAAAATGAAGTTTATAACAGCCATGATGAAAAAGATAACTATGGTAAAGATGTTCTGATTAATGAAAAAGATTTTGGAATAGTAAATGGTGATTTAGACCTTTCTAAAGGTATTAAAAATCTTGAACAGGCATTATTAAACCGTTATTCAACATTGATTGGTGCTAGAATAAGGCTTGAAGCTTACGGAATTCAGGCATCAATTGGTGATGCATTAAATGCTACATCATCTTTAATTCAAGCAAGTGTTCATCAGACAACAATTGAGGATCCTCGTGTAGATAATGTAGAAGATATTAATTTTGTTGGTGTAGGGGATGAATTAACCGTAACCGTAATATATGTAGACATTAACGGTGCAAGAAAAATATTCGGAGGTACAATTTAATGGACACTAAAAGTTATGAAGAATTGCTTACAGAAATGAAACAGAGTGCAATCAGTAGTGGTTCTGGTCTTACAGATTTTAATGAAGGCTCAATCATTATGACTATTTTTGAAGCAATTGCACGTCCTTTGGAACAGTCATATATAGATACCAGAAACGGATATACTAACAATTTAAGGGCAATTCCTTATTCTGTTTTTGATTTTCAACAGAAACAAGGCCAGAAAGCAAGTGTAAACGTTGTATTTTCAAGAAGTTCTGCTTTAGATACTGTATCAACAATACCATCAGGAACAAGGGTAAGTAACGGCAGTCTTGTCTTTATAACAACTCAGGCTGCAACAATTGCTATTGGTGATACAGATTCTAATTCTGTAGGTGCTACGGCAGAAGAAGTTGGTTTAAAGTATAACGTTCCGGCAGATACAATTAAAACGATTGAAAGCAATCTTTCTGCTGAAATTACAGAAGTAAATAATCCATATAAGGCAACCGGTGGAACTGATGCAGAAACTCAAACTCAAATGCTCAGACGTTTCAAGTATATGATAAACGGCTTACAAGGTTCC
The DNA here is from genome assembly GCA_017617145.1 of Treponema sp. Next base: position 63,536 of record JAFZWX010000215.1, read on the forward strand.
AACAGATACGGTATCATGGCCGGTGTTTTAGGAATTGAAGGAGTACGTTCTGTTGGAATTGAAGAACACTTTCCACCAAAATCTGATATTTATAATGCAACTGTTTATGTTGATGATGGTACAGGACGGTTGACAGATGACCTGAAAAATAAGTGTAGTGATATTATCAATGGTAACGATACGGAATCAAACCCAGGATTAAGGGCTGCCGGAATAAACATTGATATTCAGGCTGCATCTATCATTGAGGTTCAGATAAAAGGAACTGTTTATATATATCGTGCAGAACAAGCCAGAGTTGAAAACGATGTTCAGACAAAATTGCAGGAATACATCAACGGACTTGGAATTCATGAAAACGTTGTACTTTCTTCTATTATTGTTCTGCTCAGACAGTTATCAGGAATTGTTGACGTTTCAGGAATTCAACTTAAAGCAAATGAAGAAACCGGATGGGTAAGCGACAACATTGAAATCGGTATTAATCAGATTGCAAGGTTCAGTTCAGAATCTATAACTGTTATACCAAGATAGGAGATAAAGAAATGGATTTGAAAAACCAGTTAAGAAGTGTTTTTCCAAAAACAATTGATAAAAATAAACCTGTTTTCTCGTCTCTTATAGCTAATGATAACGGTAATGCTGTTATACAAAAGCAGCTTACTTATCTTTTCGCATATATGAAAGAGTGGATCTCAACACCTGATGTTTATTTGCAGACAGGTGTAATGCTCATGAAAACCATTACATTCTTTTCATTCTTAGAAAGATTTGCAGATGAATCAGAAAAGTCTTTGAAAAACAGATTTGCTGCAATTTTTGTTCGTAATCATGACCAGAAATGGGGTACCCCTTTTGATGTAAAGAACGTATTCAGACAGTATTTTCCAAGTGCAGAGATTTTTCTGGTAGAAAATACCAACAAAATTGATGATCCTGTTCCAAGCCTTGCAAACCTTTTGCTTGATGGTGATATTGGAGAAGATACACCGACAGACTGGACTTTGGTTAATTGTACGGCAAGTGCTGATGCAAGATTTTCAAAATCTTACGGAATTAAATTTAATCAAGCAGGAGGAACACTTTCTCAGACCGTTGAATTGACGGCAAGAGAAGATGAAGAACACAATCCGTTGCCAACATCTTTCTTTCTGCATTTCTTTTTGAAAGGTACGATTAATGTTCAGATTAAGAACAGTTCAGATGAATATTGGGATTTTGAAGATAAAGAATGGAAAGGTTCTGAAACTGATAACATTTTTACAACGGCTGTAAAAGATGGAAATGGTAATATTTTATCTTATGAATGGGATAACAGAAACCTGTTCTTTACGATAGATTCAGCAACAGAAGATGTAACGATATATTTCAAATACGTTGATGTTGAAACTTATGCTGATTATTTCAGATTATTCCAGAAACAGCTTTACAGCAGTTTTACTGTTATTGCTCATTTTGACGGTAATACAGCTTCTAAAGCTTTCGGGCTTGCTGCCGGTGATGATGACCCAAATATTGCTACGGCAGAAGCAACACCACCACAGCCACGTTATAGCAACTACGGATATTATGATAAATCATTTTTATCCGGAGTTCCTATAGGTTTTGCAAAGGATATATATGAAGATTTGCTTGAATACCTGAGAGCTCAGGGAGTAAGGGCTTATCTTGATATTATAGTTAAAGATTTTGAAGAATAGGAGTAAATATATCCCCACATAAAAAACTTCCCCACAAAAAGGAGTAAATTTATGTCATTACAGGATTCAACATTTAATACTGCTCATGTTCAGGATAATGAGATTGTAAAGGCAAATGATTTTGAATTTGCCTTTGAAAGCCTTATAACAAACGTTTCAAAATCAACTCAAATGTTTCTGGAATCCAATCAGGATTTTGTAATTAATGGTAAAGTTTTGCCTTATCAGGGAATGAATGTTGAAATTTCACCTATTTTTGGTGTTTGTAAGTCAACAGGTGTTCCTTTTGGAAGAACAGAAACGGCAACAATGGAATATGGTTTTGAAGAATCAACTTCCGGCCGTGTTGATATTATTGAAGTTCAGGGTGATTGGGAAACTTACGATAATCAGCAGAGAGCTTTTAATGATCCTGATACAGATACTCAAACTTATCAGTATGTAGATACAAAGAAGTTGATGAAACCTGTTTACAGAATCAAAAAGGGTGTGGAAGGTGGTTCTACAGCTCCAGAAGTTGATGACGGCTGGGTAAAACTTGCAGAAGTTGTCATCAGACCAAACAATTCTACTATCCTGGCAACAGATATAAAGAATATCACTTCTGATGTTGCCAGTGAAGATAATGAAGATTGGACTACAGAGCCGGATATAACATATAATATAGGTTATATTTCAGACGTAAATGCAAGATTCCGTGAACAGCACAATGCAGATGGAACTCACAAAGATGATGTAATCAACAGTGATTCTCTTGATATTGGAACAGGTGCAAAACAGATTAATGGTAATATTCTGCCGGTTGGTGGAAGTGTTTCTATTCCAAATGAAACAATTGCTGCAACAGATTCTATTCTTTCTGTAATTGTAAAGGCAGCAGCAATGCTTACTTCCCTCTACAATGCTTATTTGAAGTTTTCTTCATCAGGTATTTACGGATTTAACGGTGATTTGCAAATATCTTCTTTACTTGATGCAAATGAAGATCTGGTAAAACCAATATCCATTTCTGCAGCCGGTGATGGAACGGCAGTGATAAAAGTAGACGGAAATGCCGTTCTTTCTATTGATGCGAACGGAAAACTTTCAACTAACGGCTATACGGCTAGTTCTAACGACCATATTGTTACAAAAGTTGTAACAGACGGTCTTAAATCTTTGATTGATGCTCTTGATACTCGTGTTACAAATATTGAAAATCTCAGTGATCCGTCAGGTTTTGCAAACGGTGTTCTTTCAAGTGGAACTACAGGCCGATATAATCCTGATAATACTCAGATTTATGCAGCAACAACGGCAAATGTTACATTGTCAGGAAGTCAGACAATTGACGGTACAACACCAACAAACGGTTCTTATATTCTTGTAAAGAATCAGACAAACCCAAAAGAAAACGGAATTTATCAATATGCAAGCAGTTCTGCATGGACAAGAGTTACGGCTTTTGCAACTCCAGCTTCAATGAAAGGAAAACTGTTCAGTATTTCTGCCGGAACGAATAATGGTAATAAAATGTTCTATATGACTAACTGGAACTTTACTGACGGTACAGCTTTTGGTTCTGACGATATTGAAATTCTTGAATATTTCGGTGCCATGAAAGCCGTTGCTAATAAAGTCATAATGAGAGATGCAAACGGAAGGGCAAAGGTTGCAGCTCCATCTGAAAGTGATGATATTGCCAGAAAGGCAGAAATTGATGCTTTATACAGTACAACAGTCAAAGGAACAGATTTAGGAACAGCTGCTGTTGGAAGTTGTACAACTTTTGCCCGAAGCGATCACGTACACCCATGGGCATGTTGTACATGTATGGATTGGTTTTGTGGAGCAGCAGATAGGCCTGTAGTATTGACCACGGCGAACAATACCTTATGTTGTTGGCAGTTAGCAACTTTGGGACCGGCTGTCTATTGTAAGTTTACATTCAATCCAAACACAGGAGTGGTCAAAGCACCTACTTTTTGTGGTGCTTTTTGCGGCAACGCATCAACTGCAACAAAAGCTTGTTGTGCTTCTTGTAATGGCTCTGGCACAGCATTTGGAGCAGCAGCTGTTTGTGGAACTGTTGCAGGTGGCTCTGTAACTTATGTAGATTATTCAGGAACTAATGGCTGTAGATTAATGACATCTAATTTCTTAGCATATTGGAATGGTGCTTATTCTTCTGCAGGAGCTAGCAACCTCCGTTATTATTGTGGCGGAGCCTTCGGTACAGCGGCAGCCTGTGCAGCAACAGCATTTAGGTCTTGTACATGGTGGCCAAATAACCTAACACAAGGATGTGTTAATTGTGCCCAAAATGCTTGTTGGGCATGTACTACTAAAGGTGGTGCTTATTTTGCTTGTTATATGCAGACGTGGGAATTTTGTATTGGAAAAACTTGTTGTTATAATTCCAACTTAAAGGTATGTTTTTGCTACACTACAGAATCTTGTGGTACAATGAAAGTGTATAATTGTTCATATTTCCCAATGTTAGCAGCAGGCAGGCATGTTGTAAACAATACATGGCTATGTCAGGGAGGAATGATAGGTCCAGGCTGTGGCTTAACACTAGGTACGTATTGGAACTGTTGTTCCGGTACGACAGGTTGCGAAATAGTAACTATAGTGCGATTCGTGGAAAATGCTTAAAAGTCAAGGAGCGAACAAAGATGAACATAACAAGAGCAGCTGCGATAGCAGATAAAGTAAATGATTAAAACATTGACAACAGTACATATATAGAATAAAATAAACTAAGACATTATTTATATAATTATTGTCTGGTACATATTAATCAGTATGTCTTGAAAAAGGCAGCTTGAAATTTAATCTTTTTAAGAGATTGAATTTTGAGCTGCCTTTTTTATTTCTGGAGTTTTAAGGATGATTTATTACCTTAATTTAGGATTTATATTAGAACAGGCTCTTATAGATGTAACTAAAACTTACATCGACAGATTGCATCTTGATTCTGTATATAACAATTTCCATATTCAGGTAGTAAATGAACATCCTTTTGCCCACATGATGATTGAGGATAACACAAGAGCCGGAGATACATTTCCATCAGTAGTAATAACTTCACATTCAGACAGTGAAGTTCCGGATCTTGCAAACCTTATGGAAGTATGTCATGGGGTAAAGTTTACAAGTCAGGATTTTGATGAACTGTTTGAAAGTGCAACTAGGCCAAAGACAATAATAAACGAACAGACAGGTGAAACAGAAGTTGTTCGTAAACGTGATAAAAGCATAGTAAGAGAAAATGTTCCTGGTTATGTTCTTATTTATGATGAAGAAAGGATAAATAAGCTTAAAGAAATAGCAGATTCAAGAACTGTTGGGGAAGAACCTGGCGGAATATATGGTGTTAAGATTGATTCAAGGCGCAGGGATAACATTTCTGTTGAAATATGGTGTGAAAACGACCAGTTGAAAGATGAATTGTATGAACATCTTAATCTTTTCTTTACCTGTTCATTGGACAGGATATTACATGAAAAGTTTAAGATGTTTGATTGTGCGATTTTCGGAAATAAAGTCAGTGGGGAAAGGTCAAGTAATTACAACTTTGATTTTGATGTTTTGCTTTCCGGTTCTCACATAACTTTTTCCGTAGATTATAACGTATCACAGATAATTCTTGATACGGAAATAGAAAACATAACTACAGAAATTTTCTGGGAGGTAATTAATCATGTCAAAACAGAAAGAACCTGATTTGTCTGAGACAACAGAAAATGAAGTTACGGAAAATCTTGTTGAGCAGTCAGAGCTTGAAGGAATTTCTTCTGAACCTGAAATGGTGGAAGAAGTTACTGAAAGTCAGCCGGAAATCGAAAAGCCGGCCAAAAAGGTTGCTAAGATTAACAAAGTAACTACGGCTGCTGTTAAAGGCAATAAAAAGATGAATGTTTCTAAGTTCCTTTCATATTATCCACAGGATTATTATATAGAGGCATTACTTAGGCATTATTATCCACGATCATTTTTCACGGTTGAAGAATGGTTTCTGCGTATTGAAGAATTACTCAATATGCCAATTAATAACTAAAAAATAAGGGAGGTATAGAAAATGAAACCAGCTATTTTTGAAAGCGGCGGACAAAGAACAGAACATTATGTTCCTGGTGTATATGGCCGTAGCTTCAATATTTCAAGTCCATCAGGGGTTTCTGCCGGAAATCTTTGTCTTTTGGGTAAATCAAATGGTGGTGAACCATTCAAGATGCTTGAATTTGAAAGTCTTGCAGATGCTCAGGAAGTTCTTGGTGGTGGAGAATTGCTTGATGCTGTTGGATATGCTTTCAGTGCATCAAACACATATATTCCACAACGCATTTTTGCAATGCGTGTAAACAACGGAACTCAGTCAAGTGTAACATTGCAGAGTGGTGCTACAGACATTGTAACGGCAAAATCTTGGGATTGGGGTCTGCATACAAACCAGCTTAAAATCCAGATTGCAAACGGAACGGCTGCAAATTCTAAGATGATTAAGACAGCATACAAAGACAAAACTCAGACAATTGATAACATTGTCAATGCTGCTCTTGAAATCTTCTATCTTGGTGATGGAGTAACACCTACAATCACGGTAGGAACAGACAGCATTTCTCTTGGTGCCATGACTGATGTAGAAGCTCCTGATACTCCGGAACCAGTAGATACACTTACTGTTTCTTTTGCAGATTTTGATACACTTGATGCATTGGTTACAAGAATCAATGAAGATTCAAGTGAAGCTTGGGGTGCCAATGTTGTTGGAAACAACGGCAACCTGAAATCTGTAAAACTCGATACAATTTCAAACATTTCCGTAGAAGAAACAGGAACACAGATTTATGCAAACTTTGACAGTTTTGTTTCTGCTTTGGAATCTATGGATCTGATTGGAAGTGTAACACTTGATTCAACAACCACAAGAGTTGTTCCTGATAATACAGATTCGTGGGTATATTTCACAGGTGGTTCTGCCGGTTCTTATGGCAATCAACAGTGGATTGATGCTCTCAAAGCTCTTGAAACAGAAGATGTTCAGATTATTGCAACTCCATCATCAGATGCCGGCGTTCAGTCATCAATTTCAGAACATTGTACAAGAATGAGCAACGTTATCAACCGTAAGGAAAGAACAGCAATTCTTGGTGGTGCTGTAGGTATGACTGATTCTGATGCTATTACAGCAGCAATTGGATTTAATAACAAACTTGTTTCATTCTGTTGTGATAATCCAATTAAAATCAATCCAATCACAGGAGAAAAAGAAACACTTTCTGGTGCAATGCTTGGTGTTATGCTTGCTGCAATGGAAAGTTCAATGTCTCCAAACACACCGTTGACATTCAAACAGCTTAACGTTCTTGGATTTGCAAAAATCAGGGATGTTACAAACATTACTACACTTATTAAGGCCGGCATTATGGTCTGCAATGCAAACCCTGAAAACCTTACAGAATATATCTGTATTCGTGCATTGACAACTTTCCAGGGTGATGACCTTATAAGCAGTGAACGTTCAATGGTTCGTGAAGATTTGTTCATGAACCGTGATTTAAGAGCTCAGTTCCAGAATGTAATTGGTTCTGCCGGAACTACAGCAAATGCTGTAATTGCAACTCTTAAAAACAGGGCAAAAGAATGGGCATTGAACGGTTATATTATTCCATCAGATTCAAATGAAAATGTATGGGATATAAGAGTAAGAATTGACGGTGATAAGGTATACCTTACTTTCTCACGTTATCTTACAGCTCCGGTTAATTTCGTATTTATTACGGCAATTAATCACATCTATACTTCTACAGTAGAACTGTAAGGGAGGTCTTAAATGCCAGAAAACGGAATAGCTAAATATACAAATGGTATTGCAAGTTCACTTTTTACCATCGGTTACAGATGTCAGGTTCGTGTTGGTACAAGCGCTACCGATGCAAAAGTAATTGGTTTTGTTGATTCTGCTGAAATGAGTAAGCAGATTCAAACTCAGAGAGCGCAGGTTCTGGATTCAATATTCCCGGCATCTATTGATGCTCAGGCAATAAACGTAAGCGGCAGACTTACAGGTTTTCTTGCAAGTCCAAAAGTTTATAACGGAACTGAAACATTCAACGGTGGTGGAAAGGTTTCTCTTTCTTCTTTCAATCCTAAAACAGAGGATTTTAAGACAGGTGCTGTAGTTTCCAAATTTAAATATCTGGACTTCTACGATGAAAAGAAAAACCTTATTCTTGGTTCTGTTGATACTCTTATTTCAACAGGCTTTACAATCACATTGAATGGTGGAACGTATGTTAAGGCTAACGTAAGTTTTGAAGCTCTTGACATGTCAAGTGGTGCTGATTACGAAGCTCAGACAGATGCAGAAGCATAATAGGGGAAATTAGGGGAATTTAAGGGAAATTTCCCCTAATTTTATAAAAAACTACAAATTAAAGGAAAAAAACTATGGAACTTGAAAAAATTGAAAAGAATGATGAAGAATTGGATGAATCAAAAAGAACAGATCTGTTCAATTCGATTGTTATGGGTAAGGATGTAACAGAAATAATCAAAACAAGCAGGGGAGATTTTAAGGTTAAATATCCTCGTGCAAGAGACATTCAGCAGATTGGAAGATTACAGGCTTTCAGATTGAACGGTGTTCCGGCTGAGAGTTTTGATAAAAACGTGTTGGCCTTTATTCAGGAAGTTGCAACTCTTGATGTTCTTGTGTTAGAAGGACCGTCATGGTTTGAAAATGCAAAAAGGGAAAATCCAAATTTCACCTGGCTTGATATTCCTTCTCAGGCTTTTATTATGGAGGTGTATGCAGCAGCATATTCCTTTCGCCTCAAAGTGCAGAAACTCATTGAGACAGATAACAAAGAAGGAAATAATGGAGTGGATGCCGTTCCAGACACTAAAGATAATGGTAGTTCAGGACTTTTTGACGGCATCAGTTCAGAAGAAAGAACTGCAGGATGAACTTTATTATAATATATGGTTTGAATTTCTTATGAACTATGACAAGATAGACGTAAGAAATGCTTACCAAAAACAAAAAGAAACTGAAAGAAATTCAGTAAATGCAGAAGATTTAAGGGCTTTGGGATATTCAGAAGAAGATATTGCTAAGGCTCAGTTATAAAGGGGAATTGTCATGCAAGAATTTAATATTGTTGGTAAAACGACAGTTACAGCAGAAGTAAAAGCACAGGTAGACAATTCTCCTTTAGCATTACCACCACCACAAGGAATGGGAACCGTAGATGACTTTCAGTTGTTTACAGAAGCTCAGAATGAATCAACTGATTCAATGAAACAATATACATCCCTGATGAAAGAGTTTGGTAATGTCATGCCTGATATTATCAAACAACTCAGGGCAATGAATGATGCTGTTGCAAGAACCAATCAGAATTTACCAGCTATAGGAAAAGTCAAAACATCCGAAGAACAGAAAAAACAAAGAATAGAAGATCTTAACAGACAAAATCTTTTAGGAATAGCTAATAATGGCAGTAATTTAGTTCAGTCTTATGCAAATGGCAATGTAAGTGGAATGGCATTAACCGGAGTAAATGCTGTTGCAAATACTTCTAATAATCTTTCAAAGATGGCAGAAGCGGCTGATATGACAAATCTTGCAAAAGATTTAGTTGCAGGAGGTGTTGTTGCTGCAATTGTTGGAGCTGTTATCAAAGGTGGTGATGTCCTTGCAGAAAAATTCATTCAGGAAATGCCTGTTGTTTATGGATCTGGTCGTTCTTTTGGATCAATGAATGATTTTGATTCTATGGTTACTTGGCAAAAAATAAATGAATATAATAAAAATACAAATTTAGATATAGATACTTTTCAAGGCTTGGCTCAATCATTAAGAAAACAAGGTTTAGGAAATGGCTTAACAACAAATGAGCAGTTATCCGTAGTAGGAAATATTGCCCAAGCTACAAGCAGATGGGCTTATGCAACAGGTGGAAGTGCAGATCAGTATGCACAATTAGCCGGAACAATGGCTCGTTATGGTGGAAGCAAGGACGTGGTTGGAGATTTTAACTATCTTGTTGCAGCTGGAAAAGCTAGTGGATTAAATGATACCCAGATTCCTGAATTTCTTTCTGGTATACAGAAAGTAATGGAAGAAGGGATTGCCAAAGGATTTACAAGGTCTGCAACTGATGTTGCTGATACACTTTTAATGTTCTCTAAAATGTCGGGAAACAATGCTTTCTGGCAGGGTGAACAGGGGGCAAGATTACTCAATCAGGCAAATAACGGACTTTCAAGTGCTGTAGGATTATCAAAGACAAGTGATATTTTAGCTTATAATGCAATTGTTCAGGCTTATTCAACACCGGAAGCACAAGAAGCAGCTTTGGGTTCTGATTTATTCTTGAAGAATGGAAATTATGTAAACAGCATGATGCTTCTTGAACAGGGCTTAAATAAAAATAATTTTGGTGCTTTAATGGGTGCAATTCAAGCCGCAGAACCTGATAATACAGATGCTCAGATTGAAAGAATCAGAGAAATGTTTGGAGTAAATTATTCAGATGCATCAAGAATATTACAGTTGTATTCATCTAAAGGTGGTAAGGTTACAGATACAGATATTACAAACGTAACAGAAGCTCCTGAATACCAGAACAAAGAAACTCGTTATCAACAGGCCGTAAATGATATAAAATCAGCCGTAGTAAACATTGGTGCCGGTGCAGCAGAATTAAAGATTAAGGGAATGGAAACTATTGCCAACGGTGTCGGAAAAATTGAAAAATGGCTTGGTATGGATTATGAGCAGAGATATAATGAGTATGAAACGGAAAACACAATAAACGAAATGACAGATGTTCAGAAAGCATTGCTCATGGTAAATACAATGTACAATCCTAAACTTGTTGATACAGATGAAGAATTAAATCTTATAGCTGGTTGGAACGGTGTAGGATTGGTGTCAGGCATGGAAAATAATGCTATAGTCAAGGATTATACAGGAAGCAAGGTTGCTGATGAAGCTTTATATGGATATTCAAAAGAAGGTGCTGTAGAACTTACTCATAGAATTGGCAGAAATGATTATGGTGAACAGAACCTTTATTTAAGAATGTTGTATGGCCAGGATATTCTTGATATGGCCGGTGGAGACATGGATTTATATAACAACCTTTTGAATAGTTATATAGGTAATGGTGATTTAAGCAAAAAAGATCCTTTATATAAATTAGTTAGTGAACTTAGAGGACAAATAGATTTTGAAACAGCGGATAAAGTGGTTTATGAAGCAGATCGTGAAAAAGGGAAAACAAGAAATCTGTTACAGCAGATTGTTGATGAATTAAAAAATATTTCAATTACAGAAAATAGATAATTTTATTTGATATTACTTCCATATTATATCATAGATTACATGATAAGGAGATGTTTCAATTATTCTTGCTCGTGCATTGTTATCTATTAGCAATTTACGAACACGAATAAATTCGTTTTCTAAATCTGATAAATGAATAGTTTTTATAAAATTATTTAATTGTTTTTCTGTTTCAAAACAGATATTAAGATTGAATCGTTCTCCATTAATTAAAGATTCTTTGTTAAAAACTAATAAATATTTTAATTTTGCAGATGTAAATTCACGGTAATATATTTCATAACTACTTGTAAAATCATTGCTTATGTAAATGTATGGTTCTTCTTCAAAAGCTTTAGGAATTTTGGGTTCCGCAAAAACACTGGATACAAGAATAAAAAGAGCTGCAAATAAAAATAGTTTTTTCATAGGCATAATCTCCTTACCATAAAGAATAATGCGTCAGAAAGAATTTGGCAAGTTTTTTTGTATTTTTTTTTTGTGTAAAATTTGTGCATAAAAAATAACAATGAATAACAAGAAATATGTTGAAAAATAGCAAAAAAGGGGTTAAAATTGCCATAAAACAGTTAAAAACCTACTATATAAGGGGTGTCTTACGAGTATACAGCCGATTAAATTACTGAAAATAGTGTTAAATATGGCTTAAAACCTATATTACACCACTAAATATGGTTTTTGACTGTAAAAACATGGAATTTGTGCATAACGTGTGCATAACAAAATGGGTTAAAAAGCATGACAATACACCTGTATCAAAGAACTCTTACAAGAAACGGACAAAAAATTAAAGCTTGGTATTATTGGTATTATGATGATTTTGGAAAACAGATTAGAAAATCCTGTGGAAAAGATGGTAAACCCTGTATATTAAAACGTGATGCAGAAGCTTGTATTTCTAATCTGAAAGAAGAAGAACTGAAAAAAGAAAAGATAACATTTGCAGATTATTGTATGGGGTTTTATGAACAAGGGTCCAGATTCCTGAGAAAACAGGAAGCAAGAGGATATAAATATCAGCCAAATTCCGTTTATCAGAAAAAACTGTATCTTCAAAAATTTCTAACTGTTTTTGGTAAAGTAAATGTAAGGAATCTTACAGCCGGAATGGTTGAGAATTGGCTTATTGATATGGATTGTTCTAATTCTGTAAAAAATAATATATTGGCAACCATAGATGAAATTGAGGGTGAAATTTATTCTGATGGATTAATTGATAATCCAATTCATGTAAAACATTTCAAAAGAAATACTCATGATAAAGGAATTTTATCATTAACAGAAATATCAAAATTATTTCCGGCTGATTATGACAAGTTACTTGACGTTTGGAGAATAAGATCAACAGAAAGGGAAAAAGATATTTATTCTTTTGCTGCAGCCATTTATACCCTTTTAACAACAGGAATGAGAAGTTCTGAGATAAGAGCTTTACAATGGAACCAATTTATAAGGCCTGATGCAATTCTGATTAATGCAATGATTGATTCTAATTCTCAAAGGGTAAACAGATTAAAAAAATGGACGGCCGAAAATAAAAAATGGAGAGTTACAGTTTTACCTGACAGGACTGTAAGGATGATTGATTTGCTCAGGCTTGATAAATCAGCAGACGATTATGTTTTTGTTTATATGAATAAACCTTTAACAACCTGGTTTTTACTAGATCATTTTAAGTGTGTTTTACAGAAAAACGGTATAGAATGGAAAGAAAGGAATATTACAATTCATTCATTAAGGTTTACCTATAACTCACTTATGAAAGGTGAAATATCTGGAGAAGATTTAAGGCTTATGGTTGGACATACAACAGAAGCCATGACAGAATATTACGATAAATCAAGGGCAATAGAGCATCTTGATACTTTATTATTAAACAAAGATTCTCTTAATTCTGTATTTAATTAAATGGTATTTGAATACCTATAACAACGCCAGTGTAACTTCCTAAAATCAAGCCGGTGCCCAAACCAATGATTGTATACTTTAATGCTTCTGAAAAGTTATTTTTCTTGCTTGTTTCATACATTGTTTTCCAGTATTCAACATCAGGTTTTAGTTCGACAGTTGCCTGCTTATAACCTTCTTTGTATGCAGAATCAATAGATGCATCAGCTTCTTCAAGTATAATGTCAATTATCTGCTGAACTTCCTTGCCGGTGTACGTTCTTGTTAAGTCTATTCCTAACTCGTTCTCGGAATTCTTCTTGTTCTCGTTCAATGTTTGAGCTGATAATATCGGGGTGAGGACTATCAGAAGCAATATCGTCAGCAGACTTTTTTTCAAGTTCATTTTTAGTTTCCTCCTTTTTAGTTTCTGCATTTAGTTTTTCATATTCTTCCTTTTTGTTTTTATCTATGAGAAATAATGCAGTAATACCAAAAAACAAAGTGCCTAAAACGTATAGAAAACCTTTACCTATTTTTTTCAACAGTTCTTTTATTTCCATAATTACACCATTTGTTTACGAAAGTATAAATTATACCATTTCAAAATGCGGCTTATCCTGCCAGTCTTTCCAGTCTCCTCCCCATGAAAAACCGTATTTCTTGCCGATTTTTCCCATTTCTTGCCATACAGCATCAGGTGCATCCCACCATATAACATTGTTCTTACATGGTGCAAAATCAATTGCAATTCCTTTGATGTGATTTGAATTAAGTGTCTGAGTATTGGCAATTTTACATTCCTGATCCGTAGGTTCATAAAGTCCGGCAGCTTTATACATGGCTTTTACATCTTTAACATCTTTCATTCTGGAACGTGAGTAATAAGCCATCTGAACGGCAAGATCTCTTTTTGTTTCAACAATTACAACCTTTTCAACACCTAACTTTTTAAGTTTTGCAGAACTGTTCATAGCATTGAAAGTTTTCCTTGCAGCCGGTTGAACTTCTTTGTTCAAGTCTTTAATCTGATTACTCATTTTAGTCCTCCGATTTTGACAGGTCTGTAATTTTTGATTTTACAACTTTCTGAATTCCCTGAACCAAAAGCTGATAATCAATCTGCATTATTCCTATTGTCATGATGGAACCGAAAACACCGATTGGAAGATATTCAATGCTGCAAAAACAACCAACGGCAATAAACGGCATAATCAAGGAATAGATCCAGGTTTTTTCAGTCTTAATGAAATTCTTTAACCATTCCATTAAACCAACACCAGCAAGAGCTGAGATAAGAGCCTTTAAGAAGTAAGCTGCAAATTCATTCATAGTTTTATTCTCCTTCTGCTTTTTTTGTTCCGGCTATATCACGGCCGGAAAAATATATATCTGTAAACAGTTTTTTGGCATCATCAAAAGATATGTTATCCATGATTTTTGGAAGTTCATAATTTGGAAGTTTTTCATTAAATAAATAAAGCTTTTCAGTAATTAATCGGTAGTAAGCCTTGGATTTTGCATTTGCATACTGTTCAAGTTCGTAGTTTGATTTGTTTACAATGTGGTTTCTGGTAAAATCGTTTTTGATCTCATAATTAAGCCTATCTGAAATTCTGTATGTTATCATTTCAAGAATTGTTTTATCTTTATCATCAGTAATTTTGAAAAGCTTCATACCTTCTTCAAATATCCTGATTCTTGCAACCTTTAGCATCAATTTGGCAACCTGGGATTGGTTATCAATAAGGTCTTTTCCTTCGGCAATATAACGTTCCTTTATTTCTTCTCTTATTGGCTCATTAAACTCAATAAACTTCGATTTGATGTTCTTGTTTTTTAAGACGTTACAGATTAAAACAACAACAAGAACAATAACAGCTGCTAACAGGATCCCAATAATTATAAAAGTAATCCATCCGATTGTGGGGATAGAACTAAAATCAAACTTTTCCATTTTAGAACTCCTGAAAATAAAAAAAGCCGGCAAATTCCAAAAGAATTTACCGGCTTAGATTGGCTCTAACACCTTTAATTAGATTATAATATATAAAATCTTAATTGTCTATTTCTTTTCACTATTCAATTGCTTAAACATATCAACCTGAGCTTTGATTGATGCAAATATAACCTTTTTTTGTTCTTCTGTAAGACCTTGTGTTTGTACTAAAAAAGCAGCCGTTGTATCGTCAATAGGGGATTCTTCTCCTGATAACACATATTCCAAAGGTACACCGTAAAACTTGGAGATTTTAAGTAAATCTTCCAGGCTCGGTTTTCTACCTTCCTTATTTTTCCAATCATAAAAAATCTGCCTGTTCTTTCCTAAGTATGCAGCAAGTTCATTTTTTGAACGGCTGTCATTCTCAATCATAAAATCCAATCTTTTCAGTATGTTTTCGTAGTTTATATTTTCCATACCCATATTATCGTCAAAAACTTATAAAAAATCAAGCAAAACGCTTACATTTAACTTGACAAAGTAAGTAGACGGCTTTATATTATAAGCATAATGTAAGCCAAAAGCTTACAAATAAAACTACTACAGGTGGGATATGGAAACAGAAATCTGGAAAGAGATAAAAGGTTATGAAGGCATGTTTGCCGTAAGTAATCAAGGCCGTGTTAAATCATTGGCTAGACGTGTTTCTAACCATACTGGTTATATCAATAAACCTGAAAGGATCATGAAACATCAGTTCAATCACAAAGGCTATCCGATTGTCAGGTTGTCAGGAATAGGAAAAGATAAAAAAACATTTTCAATACATCGTTTAGTAGCAAAAGCATTTATTTCAAATCCAGAAAATAAACCACAAGTAAATCATATAGACGGCAATAAGCAGAATAACCATGTTGAGAATCTTGAATGGTGTACTAATGGTGAAAATCAGATTCATGCTTATGAACATGGATTAAATCATCGTTCTGAAACAGCCGGCAGAGCAAAAAGAAAAGTAAATCAAATAGATATTCAAACAGGAAAAATCATTAAAACTTATAACTCAATCAGTGAAGCAAGTATGACTATGTGCGGCAGAAAATCTTCAAATATTGGTGGTTACTGCAGACATAAATACGGCATGAAAACAAGTTTTGGTTATAAGTGGGAGTTTTGTAATGAGTGATCAAATGAGTTTGTTTGCAGAAGAATTTCCGCAATATCAGATTAACAACAAAATCAGGTTAATTGAGTTGTTTGCCGGAATTTCGGCTCAGTCTATGGCATTAAAAAGACTTGGAGTTGATTTTGAGAACTACAGAGCTGTAGAGTTCGATGAATTTGCTATCAAGTCATACAATGCTATTTGTGGTACAAACTTTCCAACTATGGATATTCGTAATGTTCATGCAGATGACCTAGGAATCGTAGAACGTGATAAATACACTTATATCATGACATATTCGTTCCCATGTCAGGCATTATCTTTGGCTGGTAGACAGCAAGGAATGGTAGAAGGTTCTGGAACTACATCTAGTCTGTTGTGGGAAGTTCGTAGATTGCTTGAAGAATGTGGTGAGAATCTTCCACAAGTGCTTGTCATGGAGAACGTAAATCAAGTACATGCAGAAAAAAATCTTCCTGAGTTTAATAAGTGGATAGATTTTCTTATGAAGCTTGGTTATTCAAATCTTTATGAAGATCTTAATGCAAAAGATTTTGGTGTTCCACAAAATCGTGATAGATGCTTTATGGTGTCATTGCTTGGTAAATACGATTTTGTATTTCCGAAAGGTATTCCACTTGAAAAAGTAATTGTTGATGTTCTTGAAGATGAAGTGGAAGAAAAGTTCTTTATTCGTTCTGAAAAAGCAAAGCTGCTTATAGATCAGTTAATCAAAGATGGAAAGATTGAAGAATAAAGTTAGATGTTTGGGATTTATTGAAAAGGGAACAGGTAAGCACATGAGTAATAGTGTTTATTCTGTCAAAGGTATAGCTCCTGTTGTTATGGCATCGCTTGGAGTAAAGCAGCCTGGGTTATTTATTGTGGTAAAGGAAAATGCAAACAAAATTATATCCGGCAAAACTAGATAAAATTTCAGGTCATAAGATAGGGGGGGGGCAATTCTCCAAAGCTGATGAACATAAAATTATGGATTTTAATTGCAAGGTTGCAGGTTGTGTAACAAGCAGATATTACAAAGGGCTTTCAGCTCATGGAGATAATTTAGTTGTTGTCTGGAGAAAAAATGATTAAGGAAAAACATTTAAGTAAGTATAAAAAATACTGTAATGAATCTTCCAAAATCATTTGGTATGGGAACTTGGACGGCAAAAATATACAGGGATATAAATATTCTGTATATGCAATATTTGGCTGTTGTGCTGCAATCAACACCGGCCAGGGTGGAGGGCAAGAACCTTTTATCTTGATAAAGCTATGATGAGAGCAGAGAGCAGAGAGCAGAGTGCAGAGAGCAGAGAGCAGAGAATTGTAGCGGCTATAGATTTAAGTGTCAACAAGCCGTCAATAATTCTGATTGCAAACTGTATAACAGCAAGGGAAAACCGTGGGATCTGCAACATGCAGAGCATGGGAAACGGTGTTGTTATGGAAACTATAAAAAGATTGCAAAAGTAGATGTTGAAATTGCAATGGCTATTCTTGCAAGAGATTATAAGGGATTTGGTTCAGGCTTGATTCCTTCAAACATGGTGATAGAGATTTATGACTGAATATAAAAACATTCTGATTGGTGGAGAACAAAAGCATCAGAGTGTAAAAACAGACGGTATTTGTACCTGTTTGTGTAGTGCTATGGGACAAGGTGGAGGCTATGTTCCTATGGTTGTAATGACAGTTATGGCAGAAAGAAAGAAAGAA
>JAFZWX010000216.1 GCA_017617145.1 Treponema sp.
GACAGCGGGTGGAATTTCAACGGCGACAACTACAATGGTTCTGGAAAAAACGGATGATAGCAGATTGTCACCACGTCTTCTGGAATTGAGGAAAAAAATTCATAGTGAGGAATATCTCGAAAGTGCCATTCAGCGTATTGCTATGGTTATAAGTAAAAAACTTGTCGAGAATCCTGAAGAATTGAAGTTGCAGGAATAATATGGATAAGCGTCGCAATAAAAAGCGTTCAAACTGGAACGGTCAAAAAAACAACCAGTCAAAAAATCAAAACCAAAATCAGAATCAAAATAACTCAGAACAAAAACAAAAAAAAGTTTTTCAATTTAATCATACCACTTACGAAAACGAAGAATCAAAACGCGAACGTCAAAAAGCAATTCAAGAAATTAAAACACGTGAAATTATCTGCGCAAAATGTGGTCAACCAATAACAGAACTTGCAAGCTCTCTTTGCGATAAAAAATCAGGGGACCCAATTCATTTTGAATGTGCTCTTCATGAAGTAGAAGCAGGCGAAACTCTTGGTGAAAAAGAAAAAGTTGCCTACATTGGTCAGGGGCGTTTTGGAGTTTTATATTTTGAAAATCCACGTGACCAGAGAAAATTTACAATCAAAAAAATCATAGAATGGGAAGACCGCGAAAAAACAAGTGAATGGCGTGATGAGCTTAGCGGACTTTACAGCAAAGTAGAATAATCTCAAATGCATATTACAGTTCTTTGTAAAGTCGTAGATAACTACGGCGATATTGGTGTTTGCTGGCGAATGTGCCGACGTCTAAAAAAAATTGCTCCAGAAAATACAATTTCTCTTGTTGTTGATAATTTTGATACTTTTGGAAAAATAGAACCCCGCGTCAAACGACAAAATGTCATTGCGCAAGTTTGCAAAGCAAACTTGGTAAGCTCTGCGACAGGAGCAACAGCGACGTGGCAATCTATTCAAATAGAAGGCATAGATATTTACAATTGGCACGATGACAATAATTGCCACAATATCTTTTCTGCTAATGACGGCGAGCGCCTTTCAATAATCCTTGAATGTTTTCAATGCGGCCGCCCAGACTGGATGGAAAAAATCCTTTTTGAAGAAAAACTCCAGCGAACTGTTCAGATTATAATGATTGATTACCTTACCGCAGAAAAATATGCAGAGGATTTTCATTGTCTTAAGTCTCTAACCCGAAGTGCAAAAGTGCAGAAAGTAAATTTTATGCCGGGCTTTACTCCAAAGACAGGAGGCCTGATTATTGATGATGAGTGGTCGCAACTGCCCGAATGGAATGAAAATGGTCCGGTACTAGTGTTTACCTATACAATGGGTGTAGGGCTTATTAAAGACTCGAAGGGCCCCTTATTAGAACCTCTTCCATTTATGCCACAACCCGAGTGGGACAAAATGATGAAAAATTGTTCCGCCTTTATAATCCGTGGTGAAGAAAGTATGAGCCGTGCGTGCTTGAGCGGCATTCCTTTTATATGGCAGGCATATCCGCAGAGCGAAGAATATCAGCTTGTAAAGGTAAAGGCGCTGCTTGAAAGAATGAGAGAGCATTTTGGAGAAGAAGAGTTTGAGATAGTAGAGAAGGCGTGGATGTGTGTAAACGTGGATTGCCACGCACTTCGTGCTCGCAATGACGCAGGCAATTCGGAAATCACGTCATTGCGAGGAGCGAACGCAGTGAGCGACGCGGCAATCCAGACTTTCCTGCATACACTCCCATCCCTCCGCCCAGGCTTTGTTTCATTTGCACAATCCCTGCAAAAAAATGGAGACCTTTGCACTAACTTAATGACATTCATCAATAAAATTGCTATAATATAACAATTATTTTTTTGAATCTATTAAAGAGGTAAATATTATGTTAATGACTTCACAGTTAAAAGTTGGAACAGCATTTATGTATGAGGGAAATCCTCTTATCGTACAGAAGATGCTCGGTCAGCGTTCTGGACGTGCCGGAATGGTTACAAGCCTTCGTGTTAAGAACCTTGTTACAAACTCAACAATGGACCTTGGTATTGATGCAGGTGAAAAGTTTGACGAAGTAGATCTTGAAGCACATGTTACAAAGCTTTCTTACATCGATGGTGATACTTTTGTATTCATGGATCAGGATACATACGAACAGTTTGAGCTTGCTAAGGAAGACCTTGGTGATTATGCAGGATACATTACTCCTGATGATGACCTTGAAGTAAACCTTACATTCTACGAAGGAAAGCCAGTAGGTATTGATCTTCCTGTTCGCATTACACGTACAGTAACTTACTGTGAACCAGGTGTTAAGGGCGATACTTCAGGAAAATCTTTAAAGCCTGCAACCCTTGATACAGGAATTGAAGTTCGCGTTCCATTGTTCATCAACACAGATGACAAAATCGTTATCGATTCACGCGACGGCTCATTCCTGGAAAGAGCAAAAGACTAATTAAAAATATTACATTATAAATAAATAAAAATTTATAGCTGATTTCCGACCGGGGTCTGTCCCTTACAACAGGCCTCTGGCTCGCCCGATAAACTGGGGAAACTGCGGACTTTGGCAAGGTGGTTTTTATGATTACTTTGAAATTCGGTGGAACGTCCATGGCAAATGCCAGACGTATCCTTGCTTCTGCGGATATTATTATTAACCGCGCAAAAGAAGAC
>JAFZWX010000031.1 GCA_017617145.1 Treponema sp.
CGGCGGATATCCGCGCGGTCGTGTAATCGAAATGTACGGACCAGAAAGCTCTGGTAAAACAACTCTTGCCCTGCATGCAATTGCAGAAGCTCAGAAGCTTGGCGGTGTTGCTGCGTTTGTAGATGCAGAACATGCG
The DNA here is from genome assembly GCA_017617145.1 of Treponema sp. Next base: position 137 of record JAFZWX010000031.1, read on the forward strand.
CTTGATCCTGTTTATGCAAAGAATCTTGGCGTAAACATTGATGAGCTTTGGGTAAGCCAGCCGGACACAGGAGAACAGGCTCTTGAAATTACAGAAAACCTTGTTCGCAGCGGTGCGGTTGATATTGTAGTTGTAGACTCTGTTGCAGCTCTTACACCGGAAAAAGAAATTGAAGGTGAAATGGGTGACGCAGTAATGGGTATGCAGGCCCGCCTTATGAGTCAGGCTTTGCGTAAACTAACTGCAGTAATCGGAAAGTCAAACTGTATTGTAGTTTTCATTAACCAGATTCGTATGAAGATTGGTGTAATGTTCGGTAATCCGGAAACTACAACCGGTGGACAGGCTCTTAAGTTCTATTCATCTGTTCGTCTTGAAATTCGCCGTATAGAAACAATTGACGGAAAGGGTGACGAAGATGCTCTTGGAAACAGAGTGCGCGTAAAGGTTGTTAAGAACAAGGTTGCGCCTCCGTTCCGCAAGTGCGAAATCGACATCTACTTTGGAAAGGGTATTTCCAAGTCTGCAAGCCTTCTGGATTCTGCCGTTAAGCACGGAATCATCGACAAGAGGGGAGCCTGGTACACAATGGGCGAGGAAAAAATTGGTCAGGGCAAGGAAAATGCCGTTGCCTATATTGAACAGAATCCTCAGCTTGCCGCCGACATCGAAAACAAGATTCGTGCCGAAGTTTTCCCGGGCCAGGTGCTTAAAGACAAGGAAGGAAAGCCTGTAGAAGCAAAGCCGGCACCAGCTGCAAAGGCTGCACCGGCTCCTGAGGCTCCGGCTGAGTAAACGTGAATGCGAAGAGTTCTTTTAGGGTTAGGTTCAAATAAAGGTTTTCAAGGAAAGGCACCGCTGGAATTGCTGGGGGCTGCCTGCCGTGAACTTGCCGCCATTCTGGACTCTCCGCGTTTTTCTTCGGTCTATAAAACCCGCGCAATGTATGTAGAAAATCAGGACGATTTTTATAACATGACTGCCTGTGGTTTTGTAGACGACAATCTTACAGCATACGAGCTGCTGCAAAAAATCAATTCGATAGAAGCTAAATATGGACGCGACCGCACACAGGAAATCCGTTTTGGACCGCGCCCGCTAGATATAGACATAGAGCTTTTTGGTGACGAAACAATAAACACACCTGATTTAGAAATCCCTCATCCGCGCCTTGGCGAAAGAGCCTTTGTTCTTGTTCCCAGCCTTGAGATTTTAACAGATTCTGCCGATAAACAAATTAGGGAAAAATTTACCGCTTATCTTAAAAATCTTAATTTACAAAACGGAAGCGGAATTATAGAACAGGTGGCAGTTATGAGTGATACATTTGAATTAACAGAAAAACCGGCAGAAGCAGTTGCAGTAAAAGAAAAGCACGCCTACAGGGCAGGTGAGTTTGAAGGCCCGCTTGATTTACTTTGGGCACTTATCCGCGAAAGTAAAGTAAATATTTATGATATCCCAATTGCTCAGATTACAGAACAGTATCTTGAATACCTTGATTATGCAGTTCAGACCGACCTTGGCGACTTGTCCGAGTTCTACAGCTGGGCCGCAAAGCTCATTTATATTAAAAGCCGCATGCTGCTCCCTGTTGAATTTAACATGGATGACGAAGACGACGAAGATCCGCGCCAGGAGCTTGTAGATAAGCTTATTGAATATCAGAAGTTCAAGAAACTTTCATCAATGCTCGAAGAACAGGAGGACCAGTCTGAATGGAACTTTGAACGCAAAAAGATTGAACGCGTATTGCCTTTTGAAGAAAGCGACGACATGTGGGAAGAAATTGACACCTGGGAACTCCTCCAGCAGATGCAGTCAATTTTCAAGTCCATGATGGGCCAGTATTCAAACGAAAAAATCCTGAACATGTACGAGGAAATTTCGGTAAACGAAAAAATTACGTTGATGAACGAGCTCCTCGAAGACAAAAAAGAATGCATGTTCACCGACCTGCTCACCCGCAAAGGCAACGAAATGGACGTAATCTGCGCCTTTATGGCAATTCTGGAAGCAGTAAAGTTCAAAATGATTACCATTTATCAGAATAAACTCTTCGGTGACATAAAAATCTGCGCCCGCGAAGATAACGAAGGTTATGTTCCGGATGAAGATGAATTAACTAGTAATTAATTCATAAGGAAGTTTATAAAAAACACTCCCGCGAAGAACCGTATTTTGCTCCACTAAACGAAGAGGACGTTCCGCAAAATACGAACCTTCGCTCCGTGTTTTTTATAAACTTCAGATATATTCATTATAAATAATCAATTTTCATATATGTCACCGTTGTAAAAAAATGGCGGAAGCCGAATTATTAAACAAGTTAGAAAACAAAGATGCGGAACAAAGGGACGGCTGCAAACTACTTCGACGCTTGCCGAGCGAAGCGAGAAAAATCTTTCCTTGCAAGCTTCGCCGTAGTTTGCGGACGTACCTTCGCGGGAGCAGATTTGTTTTCCTCTAATTTGCATTTCGGCTGGGAGCCATTTTTTTATATATGTATGCATATTTGACGGGAATATATTTTTTTACTATTATAGACATCTAGGAAAAGATTATGGATTTTAATAAAGAAACCGCGCTATGCGAAACTGTTTTGTTTTTGGAAAGCGAACCAATAACTGCCAAGGTTCTTGCGAATAAGGCGCAGCTTGCAGATGATGTTATTGAAAAATGTCTTGAAAATCTAAAGGAAAAATATACCGCAGAAAATTCCGGCATTGAGCTTGTGATGATTACAGGCGGCTGGTGTCTTGTACCTAAAAAGGAATACTGGGCTGTTCTTAAAGAGCAGTACGGTTCTAAAAAAGAAGGAAGACTTTCTCGTTCTGCGCTGGAAACTCTTTCTATTATTGCATATTCACAGCCAATCACCCGTGCCGAAATTGAATCTATCCGCGGGGTAGGCGTAGATAATATGATCCGCCTTTTGCTTGAACGAAACTTAATCAAGGAAGTTGGAAAAAAGGAAGCACCTGGCCGACCAACACTTTTTGGAACAACAAAGGAATTCCTGCGCCTGTTCCAGCTTAATTCAATCAGCGAGTTACCAAAGCTCGACGAAGACGATCAGGAGAGATTCGAACTTGCCCGATAGGCCAAACCCAACAGAAGAAAAAATCAGACTTCAAGTTTTTCTTGCCCACAGTGGAGTTGCAAGCCGCCGCGCCTGCGAACAAATCATCCAGGACGGCCGCGTAACTGTAAACGGAACTGTAGTAACAGAGCTTGGAACAAAGGTAAGTGCCTCAGACACCGTTACTGTTGATGGCAAAAAAATCAAACCCGAATCACGCAAGTGCTATGTGCTTTTGAATAAGCCTGCAGGTTTTGTATGCTCCTCAAGCGATGAAAAAGGCCGCCAGGTAGCCGCTGATCTTTTAAAAGATTCCTACAAGGAACGCCTCTACAATGTAGGCCGCCTTGATATGTACAGCAAAGGTATGATTTTGTTCACAAACGACGGCGATTTTGCTGCAAAACTCAGTCATCCATCAAGCCAGATAGAAAAAGAATATATAGTAGAAACAAGCCAGGATGTAAGCCCTGAAACTGCAAGACTCCTGGAACACGGTGTTCGCATAGATAACATTTTTTACAAATGTGTGCGCTGCGAAATCCTTAAACCCCGCAAAATTAAAATAGTCCTCATAGAAGGTAAAAACCGCGAAATCCGAAGAATGCTCGAAAGCCAGAACATAGGGACAAAATCTCTTGTTCGTGTTAGAATAGGAAATGTGCTTCTTGGAGAATTAAGACCCGGAGAGCACCGCGATTTAACTTCTAAAGAAGTAGATGGACTTTTGAAATTAGCGGGGGATAAAAAATGATTATCGCAATTGACGGACCAGCTGGAACTGGAAAAAGCACTATTGCCAAAATGCTGGCAGACAGACATGACATTACTTTTTTGAACAGCGGAGGCTTTTACCGCACGCTCACTCTTGCTGTCCTGGACGCAGGAATTGACTACAAAGACGAAACAGCCACTCTTGATTTTTGCCGAAAACAAAAAATCGAATATACAAAAGAAGGCCATTTTATCTTGAATGGCACAGATGTAACTGCACATCTTCATGATGACCGCGTAACAAACAATGCAAGTCAGGTTAGTGCAATTGTAGAAATCCGTCACCTTGTAAATGATCTTATGCGCGAAATTACAAAATCACTCAGCATTGTTTGCGAAGGCCGCGATATGACAACTGTTGTATTCCCAAATGCAGAGGTTAAGGTTTATCTTGATGCAAGCGCCGAAGTTCGTGCAAAGCGTCGTTTTGATCAGGGTGTAAGCGATATGACTCTTGAAGAAATCAAGGCCTCCATAGAAAAGCGCGATGAAATGGATAAAAACAAAAAAGAGGGTTCTTTAAAGATTGCTCCCGATGCACTATATATAGATACTTCTAACTTGACGATAGAAGAAGTTTGTGCGATAATAGAAAAACAAATTTCATAAATAAAAGGTTTTACAATGGAAGAAATGGAAGTGGAAAAGGAAGAAGCTCAGAACTCCAAGGGCGACTTTCAGACACAATTAGAGGAGTCCCTCAAAGAATTCAATGCACCACAGGCAGGTCAGTTA
>JAFZWX010000032.1 GCA_017617145.1 Treponema sp.
CTGAACATTGTTCAATTGAGAAACATTGTTTACACTATTTATCATCATAACGTCCTACCCCTCTACCTTTTAATTATCGGCAGATTCTTCAGAAAGTTGAATTTTTTTTGTTCCAGAAATGAAAACTGCGAACTCACCTTTAATACTAGGCCTGTTTGCATAATCATCTCTCAATTCGCCAGCAGAACCGCTCAAAATCTCTTCATGGAGCTTGGTCAGTTCCCGTCCTACAACGATGCGCCTTGTACTGTCAATATCGGCAATATCAGAAAGAAGTTTAGTAATTCTGAACGGAGATTCGTAAATAATTACAGCATCTCCAGTCTGCATTAATTCTTTAAGTCGGCTTCGTCTTCTTCCAGGTTTTGGAGAAAGGAAACCTTCAAAAATTAATGTCTTTCCGCCACTACCGGCAACACTTATTAAGGTTGCAAAGGCACTTGCTCCGGGTATTGGTACTACCTGGTAGCCTGCATCACGTACTAAATCGACCAGAACAGCCCCAGGATCACTTATTCCAGGGGTTCCTGCATCACTTGCGTATGCTACAGAATGTCCCTGCTGCAAAAGCTCAATAATTTTGGGTGCTACAGCTTTTTCATTCTGCGCTCTGCACGAAATAAGGGGCTTTTTTATCTCCAGATGATTCAACAACTGAAGAGTATGGCGTGTATCTTCGGCAGCAATATAATCTACGCTCTTAAACGTCTCTATTGCCCTCAAAGTAATATCGCCCAAGTTCCCTATTGGCGTCCCTACAATATATAGTACCGACACAATACCATTATAACCCGAAATTTTGTTTATAACAAGAGAAAAGAGATGTGATTTGTTTTTAATGAAAATAAAAAGGCCATCCCTCGTAAGAAAGACGGCCTTTTTGTTTAGAGATCCCAGGGTTGAACCGCAGAGAGGTTCTTTAGGAACTAGCCCCAAGGATTTTCAGTTGGGTAGCGAACTCCAGCTGGCTGGTTGTAGCCGATTTCGTCTACTGCTACGCCGATGTACTTGAATACTTCGTAGAGTTCCTTGCCAAAGTGACCGAATGCAACGGCACCGTGGTGTGGGAAGTTCTTTTCGATGAGTACGTGGCGGTAGAAGCGGCCCATTTCTGGGATTGCAAAAATACCGATACCACCGAATGAGCGTGTAGCAACCGGCAATACTTCACCCTGTGCAATGTATGCGCGCAAGATATTGTCTGCTGTTGACTGCAAGCGGAAGAATGTGATGTCTCCTGGAACGATATCGCCTTCCAAAGTTCCGTTTGTAACTTCGATTGGAAGAGCACGTGCCATAATGAGCTGGTACTTCATTTCGCAGAATGAAAGCTTTGTAGAAGCTGTGTTTCCGCAGTGGAAGCCCATGAATGTATCTTTGAGTGTGTACTTTGCGTACTTGCCCTTGATATCTTCATCATAAATATCCTGTGGAACTGTGTTATTGATGTCGAGGAGTGTAACTGTATCATTAGAAACAACTGTACCAATGAATTCAGAAAGACATCCGTAAATATCAACTTCACAAGAAACAGGAATACCCATTTTTGTAAGGCGGCTGTTTACATAGCAAGGAACGAATCCGAACTGTGTCTGGAATGCTGGCCAACATTTACCTGCAATTGCAACGAACTCGCGGTAGCCTTTGTGAGCTTCAACCCAGTCGAGCAATGTGATTTCATACTGAGCAAGTTTTTCAAGAACTTCAGGCTTTTTGTTTCCTTCCCCAAGTTCTTTTGCCATATCTGCAGCAACTTCCTTAATACGAGCATCGCCGGCATGCTTATTGAATGATTCGAACAAGTCAAGTTCTGAGTTTTCTTCAATTTCAACACCGATGTTGTAAAGCTGTTTGATTGGAGCGTTACAAGCAAGGAAGTTGAGAGGACGTGGTCCGAATGAAATAATCTTAAGGTGATTCAAAGCATAAACAGCCTTTGCAATTGGTGCAAATCCGTGAATCATATCTGCACACTGTTCAGCTGTTCCTACTGGATATTCAGGAATATAAGCCTTGATATTGCGGAGTTTGAGGTTGTAAGAAGCGTTGAGCATACCACAGTAAGCATCACCACGACCCTGAATAAGTCCGCCGTTCTTTGATGTTTCTTCTGCAGCAGCACAGAACATCTTTGGACCTTCAAAGTGTTTAGCAAGCAAAGTTTCAGAAATTTCCGGACCAAAGTTTCCAAGGTAAACACAAAGTGCGTTACAACCAGCCTTCTTAATGTCTTCCAAAGCCTGGCACATGTGAATTTCGCTTTCTACAATACAGATTGGGCATTCATAAATTTCGTCTGCACCATACTTTTTTGTGTAAGCTTCAATAAGAGCCTTTCTGCGGTTTACAGCAAGAGACTCTGGGAAACAGTCGCGGCTAACAGCCACAATACCGATCTTGATTTTTGGTTTGTTGTTAATCATTTTTTTATACTCCTATATTTTTTTATGATTAGATTGTCGGGTCAAGCCCGACAATGACAAACAGTGTCATTCCCGGGCTTGACCCGGGAATCTATTACTTTGCAATATTGATATTAATACCAGTCAATCCTACAAAAGCACCGGCCTTTGCTTCGCTTGAATCTGGATGTGCAATGAGCCACTTGTTGCGTGCCCAGAGCAGCTTGTCGTTAAGATTCTTTTCGTCAATCTTTGGTTTTTCTGTGTTTGTGTCCTTTGGAAGAACAATAATTACACGGAAGCCTTCTTTTGAAACTTCGCCGTTCTTTACAGCATTACATGGTGCATAATGAAGGGTAGTTTCATATACCTGAACGATAGTTCCTTTTGGTACATAGAATGCTTCTACAGCGCTGGTATTAAGCTTTCCGTTTTTTACAGACTGAAGTGAAGCAAGCAAAAGAACAATGTCGTTTGAAGGAATATTGAGCTCTGAACCAATGTGCCATTCAAGACAATTGAGCTTTGTGTTGTTACCGTTACAGTAACCTACCTGAATTGGCATTCCACCGTATGCATTATCGCTGAACTCTTTAGCAATTGGCAGGCTTTCAAGACCGGCATCACCAGGTTCATAAATAACAGCATCTTCAGGCTTTTTTGTGGTTTCGTCCAGTTTTTTGAGAAGGTCAGTTACATCATAGCCTGTAAGAACCTTTCCATATTTTTCAAAACTGTGACTGAATACAGATTTGATACGCATGTTTTTTTACTCCTGAGGAAGGTCGCCCGGTAGGCGACCGTTGATTGATAGCAAACCGTTAAAAAAATTGCGAAAGCAATTTTTAGGTTTACCTATTTAGTTCTTATATTATAAACCCTAAATATAAATTTTGCATTAGAAAAATCACCTATGTTTATATATTTTTGTTATTTTTCGCAGTACAAAATCTTTATTCTTTGACTTTTAGAGTTCTTAAATATTCCTTGTGTTCATCTGAAACACGGAAGCTTTCTATTGCTTTTTGAATTGCTTTGTTGTGTGTCCACGGGTCCAGACGATGCTGTTCTATAATTGGTATAGTTGCATCATATTGCTTAGCAAGTGCAGTGGCAAAATACCAGGCCGCCATCATTTTTAAGTAATAGTCTTCACCTTTCTTATTTGCAACAAGTTCAAGATATTGTGGTTTGAAATCTTCGCCAAGAAATTCGTTCATGAGCATGCGCATTCCAAAACGGGCAGTATAAACATGACTACTCGAAATCCATTTTTTTATATAAGGCAAAAGCTCCTGATGTTTTTTCTTGAAAACCTTTGGACTCGACTGATCGCATACCGGCCAGCAGTCAATATATGGAAGAAACTTTTCAACAGCAGTAATACATTCATCAAAATCCTTAATCATTGCAAGCATAAAAAAATGAATCAGATTTTCTTCAAAATATTTGTGAGGAAGTGTGTTAAGAAATGAAGCAGCATCTGGAGAATTAAAAAAATCCTTTGCAATTTTTCGCATTTCGGGAGTGCGCACGCCAAGCATTGTTTCTTTGTTTATATTTGGCACAAGGGCAGCCTGAAAATCGCGGTATTTCAAATCCTGATGTTTTATAAGTTCTTCGTAGATAGTCATTTTTTCCTCCACATTTCTTATATGCGTTGTTTTGAAATTCATTTAATCCTTATAATACCTTGCCTGTGCTTCAAACATCTGGGCGTAAATGCCACCTTTGACTTTTTCAAGCTGGGCGTGTGTTCCGTATTCGGCTATGTGACCGTCGGAGAAAACTGCAATTTTATCGCAGAACTGGCAGCTCGAAAGTCTGTGTGAAATATAAAAGGCCGACTTACCACCGACAAGCGAATTAAACTGTTTGTATATTTCGTATTCTGCAATTGGGTCAAGGGCTGCAGTTGGTTCGTCTAAAATTACAACAGGGGCGTCCTTACACAAAGCTCTGGCAATTGCAATTTTCTGCTGTTCACCGCCGGATGGTTCAACGCCTTTTTCATCAAAGAATTTGAAGATTCTTGTGTTTGTACCGTTTTCAAGACGCGCGACAAAATCGTGCAGCCCTACCCTATCTGTAAGAGCTGATACATCAGCCTCGTTATCTGCGAAAGCAATATTTTCTTTTACCGAAAAAGCAAACAGCTTGAAGTCCTGGAAAACTGGTGCAAACTGCTTTATGTACTGCTCGTAGTCGTATTCCTTAATATCAATGCCGTCAACAAGAATCTGACCTTCGGTAGGGTCATACAGTCGGCAAAGAAGTTTTATAAAAGTCGTTTTGCCGGCACCGTTAAGACCCACAATAGAAAGATGTTCACCAGGGGCAATCTTAATATTTACATCATCCAGAACCTTTCGTTCAGTTTTTGGGTAAGCAAACGAAACATGACGGAATTCAATTTCATGTGGCTTCTTTTCAATTGGGCGGGTTCCCTTTGTCAAAGCTTCCGGATAATTCATGAACACAACATATTCATAAGCATAATTACAGCGCTTTATAAGCTCGGTTACATGATGAACCATTCCACCGATTGCACCGTCCAGTCCGCTTTCTGCTGCAATGAGCTGTGTAAAGGTTCCCACACCAATAATCTTTCTTATTGCCAGAAGTGCCACATAAAAATATGCAAAAATGCTGCGTCCAAGCGAAAGGAAATCACTTACAAGATAATACGGATAACAGGTGTCGCCCTGCCACTTCCAAAGGCCGGTGCTCTTTACTGTATTTTCTTTCCAGGAATCGAGCATCATTTGTTTGGCTTCGTACAGTCTTATGTCTTTGCCGTAGCGCGGGTCTACTATGTTCCAGCCAAAATATCCGAATAAGCGATTGACTTTTGAAAGCTTTCCGAATGCCACAATACCAATTTTGTTGCACTTTAATACAAACAAAAAATTGACGATGGAATACGCAACCATAACTGCAAGCAAGATTGGTGCATGCAAAGCCAGCACAGTAATAAAACCTGCCGCCTTAAAAAGATTTGTCAAAAAGCCAAAGAACTGTTCCGAAACTCCATCAACTCCGCCCGAATACCATTCCATACCAGTCCTGGCTTTTTCTATCTGCTCAAGGGCAGCCTTGTCTTCGGTAAGCTGAAAGTCAAGTTCCATTACGTGCTTTCCAATTAAAACATCAAAATATTTTTCAAGCCTGTTGCTGTAACGGTTTATAAAGTTTGTACAAAGATCGTTTACAAGCTGCATCAACGCTTCACCAATAATCAGTATTGCCGCAAGCGTAATAAGCCTGTGTACATCCCGCGCTCCAACAATTTCATCTACAATTAGCGGAGAAATAAAAAGTCCTAAGAAAGGCATTCCAATATTTATAATCATTCTTATAACTTTAAGCACAAAGAAAACCGGATACTTTTTTGCGGCGGTGCTGAACAATACTTTAATTACTGCAATAATCTTACGCATTTGCTTCACCTCCGTTTTCTGCACCTTCAGAGTTTTCAGACCCCTCCGGATGTTCGCGGTAGTACTGAGCCTGCACATTAAACATGTTTGCATACTTACCATTTAATGCCATAAGCTTTTCATGACTGTCGCATTCCACAAGCTGGCCGTCTTCGAACATTGCAATGCGGTCGCAAAACCTTGTAGAAGCAAGTCTGTGCGAAATATAAACTGCTGACTTGTTCCCAATCATTTCATCAAAGCGTTCGTACAAGGTCTGCTCTGCAATTGCATCCAGGGCCGAAGTAGGTTCATCAAGAACTACAATTTTTGCACCCTTATAAAGTGCCTTTGCAAGTGCAAGCTTCTGCTTTTCACCACCAGAAAGGTCTACACCATCATCTTCAACAATTTTTGTAAGCGGAGTTTCAAGGCCTTTTACAAGCGACGCAAGTCTTTCTTCAAGCCCTGCTTCCCGCGCAGCTCGGTCAGCCTTTTCAAAATCAAGCTGTTCCTTTCTTTGCATTGCAATATTTTCTGACATCAAAAAAGCAAAAATTTCGACATTCTGAAAAACCGGAGCAAACAGCCTGTAATAATCCGCCCGCCTGAACTTTTTTATATCCGTGCCGTTCAAGGTGATATAACCAGATGTTGGATCATAAAGCCTGAGCAGCAGCTTTATCATAGTAGTCTTCCCTGCTCCGTTTAATCCAACCACAGCAATTTTTTCACCAGCCCTGATTTTAAGATTCAAATGCGAAAGCGCATCTTTTTCAGATTTCAGATATTTATAGCTGACATCAACAAATTCAAATTCATAAGAATCTGTATCTGGCAGCGGAATGCAATCTGTTTCATCCTCGGCAGTTTCAAGGTCTATAAAAGAACGGAAATCATCTGTTTGAAGACTGGCCCTTTTGTAATCTCCAAACTTCTGCAAAAGATTCATGAGCGCCCCGGAAAATGCAAGCGAAAAAGAAAGAAACATCGTAAAGTTACCGACAGTCATATCTTTTTTCAAAACAGAAACAAAGAGCACGGCATATACAAGTACCTTTAAAGCAATACCCGCAGCTGCAGTTACAAAGTTATAACGCAGCCAAAGCTTATGGTGATAATCATTTCGCTCAATAAAAAATGCATTAAGCGCGTTGAACTTTTCTGTCAAAAAATCGCTTAAGTGAAAAAGCCTTATATCCTTGGCAAAATCAAAATCCTGGGTAATTCTTTCCATGTAATGACGGCTTCTCCACGAACCAGAAAGCTTGTCCCAGACTTCCCTCTTATCCACCTTGATTATATGTCTGAAATACAGATATTGAACTACGGTAAGAATAACCATGGCAATAATAAGTCTTGGATCCAGTACAGTTACAGCAACAAAAGTAACAACTACAGTAAGACCGCTTTGCCCAAGATCCATCATCAGGCGCATCATGCCTTCAACGCCGTTATAGTTGCCTCCAGTCGCCTGATTTGCCCGCTCTGCAACATCAAGAACATCTGGTTTTTCCAAAAGCTCGTACTTAAGGTCCAGCACCTTTGCAATGCGCTCGTTTATCATATTAGAACGGATGTAAATCCAGCGGTACCAGGCCTTGGAACCCGAAGTTGTATTGCAAAAAGAAAGGACAACTGCTATGCCACCCGCAATCAGAATCAGTTTTATAAGCTCATTCTCGCCGGTTTTACCATCATAATTTTGAATAATATCAATAACGTATTTACCAAAGATTCCCCAGAAGTAGGAAAAAATTGAACCGGCCATAAGCCCAATAATCATTAATAATAAAACCGAAGGCTTATACTGTGCCATCTTGCGTATGATATAGCGGGTATTACTCCATATACCATATTCTTTGTGAAGGGGGTTATCTTTACTATCTTTATATTCCGACATTTTTTTATTTTCCTTTTTTCTAATTCCATAATAAGAATACTATGATATTGAAAAAATAACTATACTCTACTTTCTTTTCGCCAGATGTTCCTTTATACTAATAATATGAGTAAATATTTATTTGAAAATTTTAAAAATGATTTTAGAGTTGGTGCTGCAGTAAGCGGTATTATTTTGATGTCTGATGATGAACGCCAGGCACTTTTTGAACACATGAAAAAACGCATGGAAGAATTCAAAAAGAATTTTAAGCCGCAGCCGGGCATGCCTGTATTTAAATTCCCGGAACCACAACCATTCCCAGCCGGAGAAATGCCGGATAAAAAGCTGGCCGCCGAACATTTTAATCTTGTTGTTGCCGAAAACGAATGTAAAATGGGCAGTGTTTATAAAGGACCCGATGAATTTGATTTTTCCGGTGCCGACAGACTGCTCAAATTTGCCAAAGAAAACGGTCAGGCAATGCGCTGGCACACTCTTGTATGGCATAATCAGTCACCACGCTGGATTTTTGAAGATGGAAATGGTGGCAAGGCAAGCAAAGAATTGCTCGAAGAACGCCTGAAGAAATATATTTTTACTGTGGGTGACCGATATAAAGACGACATCTGCTCTGTGGACGTCGTAAACGAATGTATAAGTGATAAAAACTTCATTCTGCGCGATGGAGCCGACCGTTCACAGTGGTTCGATATTCTTGGACCAGAATATGTAGACAAAGCATTTTTCTGGGCTAAAGAAGCCTTCCCAAATTCAAGCCTTGTTATAAATGATTACAACTTGGAAATGATAGAAGGCAAACGCATGGGCATGTACAACCTGGTAAAAGGCATGAAAGAGCGTGGAGTTCCAGTTGATACTGTTGGCCTTCAGATGCATATAAACATTGAAAACCCACCAGTCAGCGAAATTGAAAAGACAATTGAACTGTACGGAAGTCTTGGTCTGAACGTAATTGTTACCGAAATGGAAGTTTCGGCATATCTTGATAAGGATTTTGAACATCCCGATCCGCGCCGTGAATATGATCAAGCCTTTTTGGACCTGCAGGCAGAACGTTACGCCCAGATTTTTGATTGCTTCCGTAAAAAAGCCCGCGCAGGCATCTTAAAAGACGTAGTTCTATGGGGAATCACCGACAAAATGAGCTGGAAAAACAACTTCCCTGCCCCAGGACGTGGTGATGCACCGCTTTTGTTTGACGTTGAAGGAAGAGAAAAGCCGGCCTTCAAGGCCTTGTTAAAGTAAAGAACTGTGCTTATTCATGTTCAAAATTTTGTTGAATTTTGGCTTTGCCCATGTTCAATTTTTTGTTGATTTTTAACTAAATTCATGTTTAATTTTTTGTAAATTATGTTATAATTCTGTTAAAGAGGATTTATATGACTTTACACAGAAAAGCATACGAACAGTTAAAGATTTGGAAAAATTCAAAACCTGACTCAAAGGCAATTCTTATAAAAGGTGCTCGTCGTGTTGGAAAGAGTTTTCTTGCAGAAAACTTTGCACAAAATGAATATACTTCATATATTCTCATAGATTTTGCAAGTCCTAAAAATGGAACCATTAAAATATTTGAGAATTACGGTAACAAAGATAATCTGAATGATTTTTTTAATCAACTTTCAGTTTTGTATGGTGTTGCCCTGCACGAACATGAATCTGTAATCATCTTTGATGAAATCCAAAAATACCCTAAGGCTCGCGAACTTATAAAATATCTGGTTGCAGACGGCCGTTATGATTATATTGAAACAGGTTCTCTGATTTCCATAAAGAAAAATGTAAAAGATATTGTTATTCCTTCTGAAGAAGAACCTTTTGAACTTCATCCTCTTGATTTTGAAGAATTTCTTCTAGCTATTTCTGATACAGTGACAATTCCTTTTTTGAGAAATGCATTTGAAAATAAAAAACCGCTTGGAAATATGCTCAAACCAATAATGAATAAATTTCGAAGCTACATGATTGTAGGCGGAATGCCTCAAGCAGTTGTAGAATATGTTGAATCCGGAAATATAGATAATGTTGAAAAAATCAAGAGAGGAATAATAAACCTTTACCGTGAAGATATTGGAAAATATGCAGAAAGTTATGTTGCCGAAGCAACTGCCATTTTTAATGCCATTCCATCAACATTAGCTCATCATGATAAAAAGATTAAATATTCTTCTCTAGGCGAAGGTGATCGTTTTTCCAGTTATAAAGATGCCATCCATTGGATAGCAGATTCTATGGTTGGCAGACTATGTATTGGAACCGATGCGCCGGATATTTTTTCTGGCTTTACAATTCAGCCATCAAAAATAAAATGCTATATGGAAGATACGGGCATTTTGCTTAGTCTTGCCGCAGGCGAGAACTACCTTACAAGTGAATTATATAAATCATTTATGCTTGGAAAAATTTCTGTAAACAAAGGAATGATGACAGAAAATATAATTGCACAAATTTTTACGACAAATAAACATCCCTTATATTTTTACGAAGATATTGTTGAAAAAGACAACAAAAAAATTAAATATGAAGTTGATTTTTTAATTCATGACGGAAATAAAGTTATTCCTATTGAGGTAAAAAGCGGAAACTGTAAAGAACATCATTCTCTCGATTATTACCACAATAAATTTAAGAACGCCGCAAAAAAAGGAATTATCCTGACAAAAGGCGACCTTCGCGAAACAGAAGATTATTTATATCTTCCACTATGCATGGCGATGTTTCTTTAAGAAAAATTCGTAAGTCTGGGTTTTTTTATCAAAACTGTAAAAGCTTCCAGAATGCTTCGGCATAACAGTCCCATTCGGGCCCCTGATGTGTATCTGTTCTGAGATTTTCCTGTTCAATAATCTGCTTTTCTTCTTCTGTAAGATTTTCGCTGTAAATACGCATATACCTTTGATAAAGTTGATGAGGCCGGCTTGTCCAGTTCAAACGCATGCCTGGGAGAGTAAAAACAGGATTAACAGGAGACAGTCTCGAACACAAAAAATTAGAAAGCCAGTTTCGACCTGTAATCTCATTCCATTTACCAAATGGCAGAAAGATTGCATATTTATTTGAAAAGAAATTATAACAAAACATAGACTTTCCGCGATAATCTATTGAACCATCTTTTTTACGTTTTTTGACTCCGTGTGCCAGATCTGTCAAATTTTCACATTTATTTACAAGTTCAGTCTGATTCGAACAAATCTCAAAAAACTCCACACGAAAAATAAACTTACAACCTTCAAGAGATTCTTCATATTTATTTTTCATTAACTCACTCCGAATCAAAATCCTTATACTCACGTAAAGCGGAACGGTTTCCGCCCTTAAAATGCCAGTTTCTGTCCAAACCTCGCATTTCCTTTTGATAATTCATATCGTATATCTCACGGTCTTCAAGATATTTTGCAAAAGTGCGCTTATCTTCTTCTGTCGCATTTTTATCAAAAAGCTCTTTATTATCAAAATACTTCGTTACATCCTCGGCATGATTTCTCCAGTCTGCAAACCAGTGTTCCATCCAGGTATCAGCATCAGCAATTTTTTCATCGGGAGATTTCACACCACAAAATTTTTCACAAAAGGCATAAAACAGCTTTGAGTAGAGCAATAAACGACTAGCATCTTTTTCTAATTCCAAAAGTTCATTAAAACTGATTTTCTGATTCTGCATTCCGTCCATCACAACACCTCCACGAAAGCCAAAATAAAAACCCCAGCCCCGACTAATCGCCGCTAATCTACTTACATAATATAACTAAAAAATCAGCGGAAAAACTGATTTTCAAATAATAATTTCATTTATTATTTAGAGAGCTTTTGACATAGCATACGTTATACCCAAATAAATCAGTAATATGATACCAGATAGTATAATATATGGAGCTAAATGAAATGTAGCAAACGTAAAAATCAGGTTGATTACAAGTTGTACAACTGCAAAAATACAAGAAGTAACTATAATATTTACAGTGCTACCACTTTCTGTATAACACATTCCAAAGCCACCAGTAAGAATCACAAAAAAGGAAACCGCTGAGAACACTGCCATAATCCAGCAGCCTGCATTTCCGTCTTTTACATTGGCTGCATAAAAACCATAACCTATAAGTAATGATATACCTGCTATAATAACAGTTGGAACAAGTTTCACTTTCATTTATTTTGCCTCCGTGCTTGCATTACTATTTTCTTTAGGAAGTTCCGGTGGAACCATACTTATAAGGCAAAGCAGTTCAGGAAATTCCTCCGCAAACTTCCAGGATGGCATTCCGCTCTTCCAGGTATAAGTTTTTGCAGTAACTTTCTTTTCCATTACAAGACGCGCAATTTCTGTTCCGCTGTAAGGACCTGTCTGTTTGCCATCTAGAGCAACATAATACACTTCTGGAAAAACAGGAACTGGCGGAGGCGTTTGAGGAGATACCGCAGTTTGTCTATATACCTGCTGAGCTGGATTTCCTTTTTGTATTGTGGGCATTGCATATAAAGGTTGTGCCGCAACTTGCATTTGCGGTGGCGTATGTATAGATGCCATCATCTCATTCATGCTTTTAGCAATCTGCTGGCTCATTGCCATTCCCATTCCAAACTCAACAAGCCTGTCCATCGAAAAAAAGTTCATATTATTTTCCATAACAAATACCTCTTAATTTAAAGGTGGTGGTACTGGAGGGACCGGAGGAACCGCGCCTGTCTGCGTTACAAAAAGTCCGGCAAGATCCGGTACGCTACCTGCCGCCGTCCAGTTCGCCATGCCGGTTGTCCAAACAAGACTTTGTGCTGTAAGCTGCCCTCCCTGTACCATTTTTGAAAGCTGCTCTACAGAATATGGTCCGGTTGAAGCTCCATTCACTGCCACATTGTACATTACTGATCCAGGCATAGTTCCTGCACCCATACCAGTACTTGCACCAGAAAAAGCGTTTCCAAGCATATTTGCCATTCCCATACCTACGCTCTGTCCTATTGCCATGTTAGCCATCATTGCTCCAGGGTTTATGCCTCCCATATTGTTGGCCCCACCGTTTCCATTTCCGCCAGCACCACCAGAACCAAGATTTACAACACCTGCGCTTCCGGCTTTTCCCATAGCTTCTGCGGCGGCAATTCCAACCTGTGTCTGATTCTTTACTGCAAAAGCTCCGATATTCTGCTGCTCAGCACCGAGTTTTGCAGCATAAGCATTTGCTTCCGTTGTCTGATGTTGCGCAAACTGACCTTCTTCGCGATTTATGCGGAGAGTCTCTTCCATATTCTTAAGCTGCATACGCTGTGTTTCGGCGAGCTGTTCCATCTGAAGTCGATTTGCTTCTTGCATACTTTGAATATTTATGTTTTGTTGTGTTTTAAGTGTATTTTCTGTGTAATCTGCGGTGAGATTATTTATTTTCTTGTAGCCCTCACATGTTTTATCAACATCCAGCTCTGAGATATTAAAGTCTTTTACAGTAACGCCATAAATTTCCTGCATCTTCGGTTTTATATACTGCTCTACAATGTCATTCACCTGCAGAATGCGCTTTTCCATCTGAACAATAGGAATAGGAGCACCACCGTAACTACCGTCTGGAATATTCACAGCTACTCCCTTTACATATTTTATGAGAGAATCTTTTGTCTGGTCTTTGAACTGCTCCATATCAAAATTGGAAAGCCGATGCAACTTTATGAATTCTTTATAGTCGGTAATACTCATCATAAACGAACCGCGAACAGCCATGCTCACGGGGAAATCTGGCAGACGCGGATCAAACATATCAAAATACGGGACCGCGAACTGCACGCGGATAAGCCCTGCCAGATTGATATAATAAATTTCTGCCTGAAATGGAGTGCCACCGCCAAACGCAAGTCCAACAATGCTTGAAAGAATGGGAAAGTTTGCCGTCTTTATTGAGCCGTTATATGGGCCTTCTATGCAGTCCATCTGCGTACCATCTTTTTGGTGATATAAGAACACAGCAACTTCACCATCCTTTACGTTAAGGCTAGAACCCCAACGAATAGCGTTTTCTTTTTTAGTGGTGTTTACATCTTCTCCTTTTGGTCGCCATTTCCAAATAAGATAATCCTGCTCATCACAGCGGATAGCATCCATCAAGCCACCTTCGTTTGGTTTTGGTGACGCGTCTTTTTTGCCGAATAATCCCATAGTGCACTCCCTTCTTTCAATTGATTTTCAGTTTATTGTCGTGTATCTGAATCGTGCTGATTTTCACGAAAAAGTTTTCCATAAGCTCTTTTTCATTCATGCCGAAAGCTTCTTCATAGCGGAGAAAAAAGTTGCCTTTCTCTCTGAAAAACTTATCTGGCATATCGTTCTTGCAGACTTTATTCAGCTTTTCGTTCTCTTTGTCAGTCACAAAACAAACGAGCATTTCTGTTTTAACGATTGTGCGGATTCTCTCGTCTTTTTCAGATTCAGAAAGAGTATTGTCAGAGGCGACTTCTATTATCGATTTTAGTCCGCCAGAAGATTTAGGGACTATATGCTCCATCTGGTAACCTTTAATGTTCAGCTGGCTGACAGGCAGACTCTCCAGATATTCCTTCGCCGACTTCGAGATATATTGTGCAAATGCAAAGCGGTATAAGCCATTCCCAAGAAAACACCTTTTAGCCCAATCGCGTATAGCTTCCTTTTTTGCTTCTTCTTTTATATCAGCGTACCCACGGAATAAATCGCAGTAGTAATCCGCAATCTTGTTTATATTGCCTTTATAAATGATTGTCTTGTCTTTCATGTTCTTAGCTCCTGAAATCATAGAAACTGTCTAGAATCAGTGTTAATAAATTGTAGCCTTAGTAACAATTATAGTTCCTGGACTTCCATAGCAGATACCAGAAATATTGAAATCAAAGAATTGTGAACTATGCAGGCTTATAGCCTTTTGTTCACAATCTTCCTTACTATCACATATCAATGTCAATTTCAGAATAAGTTTTTGGGTATGCCCTTTTTTCATTCCACTTAGAAAACCAACTATTGAACTTATATTGTCAAATTTATGATAAGCTTCCGTTGATTTAGTTTTGGTATGATAAGAACATGATACGTTCTCGTTCATGAGGAAAAACTGGTATTTCTTCGTTTCATCAGGAAGAAGTTTCCTTACTTCTTCTTCCAAATAATCAGATACATTTTCTACTGCCGTTATATCCACAGAGACAGTTGTATCAAGGCACCAATTCCCCAAAAGATTCCCACTATTTATCTCGTTTCGTTTTGATATATTTTCTGTTTTTATTGTGGCATCAGATGAAACTGTTATAAGTTTTGTCAATATACCACCGAAATTGACATTCTCCTTTGGTACAACACATTCTGCTATTAAAGCCTGTCTTTGAGCTTCTTGTTCTGCTTGTATAATGGCTTCTTGTTGAGCTTTTTCTTTTTTAATCTTTCTATTATCTGAGACTTTGACAGAGCAACTTCTAATTCCAAACGCTGAACCTCCAAGCACCGCAAAAATAATGACCAAGATAAAAAAGCCTTTTATAAACTTTTTAAATGCTTCTTTTCGTTCTTCTGAGGCTTTAATACTAAAAAGTCTTCTCTTTAATGCTTCATTCTCTTCTGCGCTCTTTACTACACCTTCCTGATATTCCTTAAGGTATGCTGCAAATTCTCTGTCTGCTTCGAATGTATCAAACGCCTGGTTCAAAATATGTTTGCATTTGTTGTTCCAAGCATCTACCCAGAATACTTTATCCTGAGGGTACTCATAAGTTTTGTCGCGCTGGCTCGCTGCATATGTCAAAAGGTCGCGGATATCCTCTTTGTTGTTCGGAATTGCATACGTCTCAATAAAATCACGTTTTTCATTATCATCAGAAATCGATGTAAGCTTTTTTACAAACAAATCCAGCGCACCTGAAACATTTTTCTTTTCTATAATGAATCCGCAAGAAGGACATTTTGCAGTTTCGGTAGTAATCTGTTGCCCACAATTCGGACACTTTCGTATGCTTCCTACAAAGACTTGCTTTCTTACCTCTGATGTATCAGCCTCTTTTTGAATTGTCTGCTCCATTTTATTTTCATCTACAGGTGCACCACAACTTGCACAAAATTTTGCATCTTCATTTAAAGGTTTTCCACATTTACTACAAAACGCCATTTTTTTACTCCTAACATTTACCACATAAAACTCTGGGTATTTCTATTAATTATTATTTTACATCGGGAATTCTGACTTGTATTGAGTATTTAGGAATAGAAATGTTAGGACTTAAGTCCCGAATTGATAATTTTATCTAATGCAGTAACTTTACATATCATCCATTTACAGGTCGAAAACAGAACAAGTATACCCTGTAAGGTTATGCAATTTAATGACCATTAAATTAATCGCCATTAAATTACTAAATTACCAGGAAGTCAAATTTTCATTTTTCACATGGAATCTCGGTACAGATTTCAGTACCGGTATCTTTTGAGCTCTGAACTGTAAGAGTTCCGCCTAAAAGAGTTGCTCTCATTTCCATACCAGTCATGCCAAAGTGGGTCTGGCCTTCTATGTATGGGAGAGTACCGTCGGGTTCAGTTGCGGGAAAACCTGTGCCGTCGTCGAAAATCATTATACGGATTTTGTCTTCATGTTTACGAATTATTACGCCTGTTTCTTCGGGCTTGGCGTGAAGGCGGGCATTGTTCAAAGCTTCCTGAATTATGCGCAGAATATGATGGCGTTCTCCAAGCGAAAATTTTTCAAGATCAACTTCGGGGGCTACAAAAAAATTACAGGGAATCTGGCTTTGACTTGTAAACTGCTCACACAAATCGGAAATAACGCTTTTAAATGGAACATCTTTAAGAGCCGGTACTGCTAGATTTTGAATTATTGAACGCAGCTGTTTTTGATTTTGTTTTTCGAGTGTAATTATTTTTTGCACCTGTTCCTGCAGCGGCTGTGAAACTCCTTGAGACATTTCTTCGTATTCTTTTTGAAGCAGCAGCAGAGCCTTTATATTTTGCGAAACTGTATCATGCAGTTCCTGCGAAATACGGCGGCGTTCTTCTTCCTGTACCGCAATAGTTTCGGCTAGAAAACTTTTATTTTTGGACAGATTTTTTTTGGCCTTTACATTTCTTACAAGCAGAATCAGAACAACTATAAAAATCACAAAGCTTACAATAATCAGCATAAAGAAAAACGAGGTGTATAAACTAAGGGTTTCCATAAAAGGCTGTATTTGATCTTCAGGCATTTTGTTCCTCGTTTGATTTAGCGGGTGCTTGCGGATTCTGATTCATTTTTTGCATATGGTGATTTTGAATTTTTACAACTAGCCTATATAGTCCAAAGCCAGCGAAAGTGCAGATGAGGCGGTCCAGAACAGTCAAAGGAATACGCGGTAAAAGATACGAAAGAAAGGTTCCTATTTTTAACTGACGCAACACCTGCGAAAAAGTGTCAAAGCTGGAAAAGCCTGTTGAAGTTTGAAAGAGCGGTAAAATAAAAGTGTCGAGCGCACTTGCAGAAAAACAGCTTACAAAGGCAGAGGTAAAAGCAATAATCAACAGATATAAAGCTGTGATTGTTTTGCTAAAGAAAAATTCCTTTTTATTACGGGCAATAATCCAGGTGGTTAAAACTATGAGCATTCCGCAAATGGCATAAAGACAATCATAAAAAGAAAAAGCAGCGCCTGTAAAAGCACAACGCAAAACTGTCATAAGAGGATTAAACAGCACCGCAACAACGAGCCCCGGAACCAAGCCGGCATAAAAGGTGATTGCCACCGAAAAAATTGTATCTAAAAAACAAGGAAGCTGAAGAACTGCGGCAAGAAAAGAAGTTGCAATATTTCCAGCAAGAGCGGCCAGACACAAAAGACTGACTTTCAAAAATGATTTCATAGGCGCCCCATTCTTTCTAGGAATTGTAATTTGTTAGAAGTGCCTGTTTTATCGTAAAGCGTGCTCAAATAATTTAAAACAGTTTTTTCGCTCAAACCAAGTTCCCGGGCAATTTCTGCATTTGACTTTTTTAAGGTAAGGGCTTCGGCAACAAGCTTTTCTTTTTTTGTAAACATCTGCGAAATATCACGAACTTCAAGCAAGCCACTTACAAGCTCTGCCTGAATATATGTACGCCCCGCAGCTACAGCTTCCAGCGCCGCCAGCAAAATATTTTCATCTGCGTTCTTTGAAACAAAGCCTTTTGCTCCAATTTCGTTGCTCATGGCACGTTCTACAAAACCACCGGTGTCGTGACTGGAAAAAGCAATACAGGAAATACCAAGCCGTGAAAATTCCTTTATGATTTCAAAACCACAGTTTTCTTCTTCGGCACCAGAGCCGTCGGTTTTAAAAGAAATGTCTACTATTGCAATATAATCCTGAGCTAAATATTGTTCCCGGCGAAAACCTTCTGCAATTTTTTTACAATCTGTGTAAGTGCCGGCTTCCAGTTGAACTTCGAAAGAAGAATGTTTTTCTATCCAGCTTTTTATTCCAGCTCGCAAAAGTGCATGGTCATCGGCAAGTATAATTTTTTGAATCATGATTTGATTATAACACAGATTTTTTTTGAAAGTAGAGAAATGTGTCCTGCAATTTTCGGGAGTTGAGTCCCGATGTTTTATTATGACAAAATCCTCTTGAAATGTCATTTTGAATAAGGTATAGTTGATATTGTAATCTGTCATTCCCGTGCTTGACACGGGAATCTCTCTTTAAGAGAGATTGTCGGGTCAAGCCCGACAATGACACAGAGTTAAGGAGACATTCATGTACATAGAAATCCCATATCAGCGACGTTACGAAGATTTTAGAAAAGATGGTAAGATGCGCCTTGGTGCAATTCTTAGGGCCTTTGAGGCTACCGGCTGTAAGCATTCAGACACTGTTGGTGACAATATCCTTACCGACACAAAAGAAGGCAAAGCCTGGATTATGACAGACTGGTTTGTCGAAATTGACCAGTTCCCAAAAGTTGATCAGAATATTATTTCGCGCACTTGGGTTGAACCTATAAAACAGATTTTGTTCAGCAACCGTAATTTTGAAATTATAGCAGATGATAAAGTTTGTGTTCGTTGTGTAGGCCGTTACGTAATTGTAGACCTTGCAACAGGCCGCCCTCAGAAAATCGGTCCGGAATTTGCAGACCAGTATAAACCAGAAGACCGCCAGGCAATTGCAATGGATAAACCTCCTCGCCTTGTAACCCCAGAAACCTTTACAAACGAAGTTGCCATCACCGTGCGACGCTCAGATATTGATTACAACGACCATGTTCACAATTTGACTTATCTTGATTATGCCTTTGAAGCTCTGCCTCACGAGGTTTACAAAAATTATGATTTTAAGAAGTTCCGCATTTCCTATAAGCAGGCAGTAAAGCCACACGAGCAGTTGGTGTGTAAGTATGCTTGTGTTGAAGGGAAGCATGTGTGCTGTGTTTTTGATAAAGAGGGCGGATTGAAGACACAAGTTGAATTTGAATAAAAAAGATTCCCGTGTCGAGCACGGGAATGACAATAACGTGAATTTATAAAGGACAATTTATTGTGTCATTGTCGGGCTTGACCCGACAATCTTTTTTACAAATACAATGGTGTCAAAGTCTCAACTACCTTTGTATATTCCGCATAAGCCTTATCATAAGCAGCAACATTTTCTGGAATAGGGTCTGCGCTCTTTGATGTATCCAAAGTAATGTGTTCAGCACAAAGCTGGGCAATATCACATTTTCCTGTCATGTTTTTAAGACACCACAATGCCTGAACTGCACCTCCAAGAGCAGCTGCTTCGTCCAAAGCTGGAACGCGGATTGGCAGGTTCATGATATCTGCTGCAATCTGGCGCCAGATAGGTGATTTACTTCCACCACCAATCAAACGAATTTCACGAGGCTTAAATCCAAGCTTGCGGAAGGCATCAAGACCACCACGCATTGCAAAAACAGCACTTTCAAGCGAAGCGCGGGCAATGTTTGCACGGTTTGTATTTGCACTTGTCAAACCAGTAATGCTTGCACGGCCGTTTGGCAGGTTAGGAGTACGCTCTCCGTTGAAGAATGGAATAACCAGAACGCCTTCACTTCCGCAAGGAGCTTTAGCAGCTTCGCCATCCAAAGTTTTAACATCAAGCTCGAACAAGCCGCGTACAAATTCTGTAGCAACAGTACAGTTCATTGTACAAAGAAGTGGAAGCCATCCGCCTGTACTAGAACAGAAACCGCTTAAACCGTTAGCAGGGTCTGCAATTGGCTTATCTGAATATCCGTACAAGGTGCCCGAAGTTCCCATAGACATTGTAAGGAATCCGTCGGCAACTGTACCGGTTCCAACTGCACCCATCATGTTGTCGCCACCACCGGCACTAACTGGAATGCCTGCAGGAATACCATAAGCGGCAGCTGCTTCGGCAGAAACTTTTCCGGCAGGAGCTTCAGGTGCAATCAATTTTGGCAAAAGTCCCAGCAATTTTTCATCAATAATATCACAAATCTTTTTAGACCAGCAGCGGTTCTTAGAATCAAAAAGTGCAGTACCAGAGCTGTCACCATATTCCATAACATATTCGCCGGTCAACTTCCAGTTCAAATAATCGTGTGGAAGCATAATATATTTAAGGTTAGCAAAAGCTTCTGGCTTATGACGTTTGAGCCAGAAAATCTTTGGAGCAGTAAAACCAGGAAGCATCAAGTTTCCAAGAGCATCTACAACAGCAGCATCACCGCCGGCAGCTTCTGTAATAATTTTACATTCTTCTGCAGTAGAAGTGTCGCACCAAAGTTTAATGTTATAAAGAGGTTTACCAGTCGCATCAAGAGGAACAAATCCATGCTGCTGACCAGAAACACCAATAGCTTCGATTGTAGCTTTATTTGCCGCACTAAGTTTTCCAAAACAAACCTTAAGGCCTTCGTCAAACCATTCAGCCTTCTGCTCGCGGGTTCCATCAGCCTCCGAAATCAAATCTATAGGGCAAGAAGCCTTTTCAATAATTTCCTTTTTTTCGTAATCATAAATTACAACCTTCATACTCTGAGTACCAAGGTCAATTCCAGCAACAGTTTTCATTTTTCCTCCAAATTAGATTCCCGGGTCAAGCCCGAGAATGACAAAACAATGTCATTGTCGGGCTTGACCTGACAATCTCTTTTTTTTTATTTCATAAATTCTAATACAAACATTGAATAAGTCAAGCGGAATTTTTCTTAGGGTGTAATTACGTGCAAAAATCAACGATTCTTAATACAATACATGGGTTCTTCGTTTGGACAAAGTTGAAGTATCTTTTTTTCACAGGGAAGAATTTCTGTTGGATCATGAGTTACATGAAGCATTGTAGTTGTACCGCCCTCACCTATTAATTCCATGAGGTGAAGAATTTTTGTACGAAACTGTTCGTCCAGCCCATGACAGGGCTCATCCAAAATAAGCAGTGCTGGAGATTTTACAGCAGATCTAAGAATAAGTATTGCCCTTTGTTCTCCATAACTTAAATTACCAAACGATTCATTTTCACGGCCAGAAAATCCGCCAAGTGCGAGCCACTTTTTTGCAAGAGCAATTTCTGTATCTTTTGCTGTTTCGTAAAGTCCAATAGAATCTCTAAAACCAGAAATAATAACATTTAAAAGACTTGTTCCACCCAGCATTCTGTACTCTACATGAAGACGATAAGAAACTATTCCCAGCTGCTTTTTTATATCCCAAATAGTTTCGCCTGAACCACGGCGCTTGCCAAAAAGCTTTACATCATTACAGAAGACCTGCATATTATCGCCGGTGATGAGTTCAAGAAGCGTTGTTTTTCCGCTGCCATTTGGACCTTGTATAAGCCAATGTTCACCTTTATTTATAGTCCAATTTAAATTTCGAAGAACATGGTTGTCACCCCATGAAACATTTACCGAAGTCATTTGTACGAGCGGGAAGGATGCTTCCCCTTCGACAGGCTCAGGGACCGTAGTCTTTTTCGCAGGGACTTCTGCATTAAATAATTCTTTAAATACTGCTGCTTCTTCTGTAGTCATTCTGCCCTGATTAGAACTTCGCTGCTTCAGAAGCGTTTCGTAATTTTCACGAACTCCGCAATAAGATATTTCTTTGTTAGAGAACTCTAACACATGTGTAATTGTATCTGGAATTTCGCTCCAACGTTCCATGCCAAGAATAAGTCCTGGGGCTCCTTCGACCCCTTCGACAGGCTCTGGGACCGACTGTATAAAATCAAAAATTATTTTTCTGCTCTGAACATCAAGACCTGCAAAAGGATCCGATAAAATTAAAAGTTTTTTCCCACTTATAAGCGCACGTGCTAGCAGTGTCCTTCGAATCTCGCCTGTCGAAAGATATTTTAATCCGCGGTCAAGAATTTTTTTAATTCCTGTAAGTTCAATTTCAGGCCAGTCATCAAGTTCATAAGCTTGTGCAGGAAGAGGCTTTCCTTTTTTAATATCATCCCAAAGTGCTTCTGCAATGAACATACGTGCAGTACGACCAATATCAACACCACCTTCTACATAATCACTTTCGTCGTTATCGCGCTCTTCCTGAATAAGACGGGCAGCACGTTCCAAAGAAACAATTTCTGTAGAACTTCCAAAGCTGTTTGAAAACAAAGAAACTTCATAACCGGCATTTTCTGTATTTGGAACAAACTTTACACCGCAAGTTCCGGCAAGCGCATTCAGGAAATCAGCTTTACCGCCGCCGTTTGGACCAATTATCAGCCAGTTTTCGCCTGCATTCATTGTCCAATTTACTTTATTAACAATCGTTTTTCTGGAGTTTTCAATTCTGCAGTTTTGAATCGTAATAAGTGCGTTTTGTGACATATCAATACTCTAGGAATAAATAATTAACGTTTTCTTCTTTCGTGTGTAGAGTCACTGTAAAAAAGTTCTTTATCTGCGTACATTTTTTTATCTGCAATTTTAATAAGATCTTCTACACAAGAAATTTCATTTTCAGAAGCTTTGGCAACACCTATTGAAATCGAAAGCTCTTTTATAACTTCATGATGGAACTGTTTCAGCTGATTTTTAAAATTATCAATAATTGTATTTTTATCTGGAACTTGTTTTATTGTAATGGCAATAAATTCATCTCCACCAGTTCTAAAGACTTTCCAGCCGTTTTTAACAAAGTAAGCCTTCATTGCAGCAGCGGCCCCTTTCAATAAATCATCACCAGCAGTATGTCCATAATTATCGTTTGTAAGCTTAAGGCCGTTTATATCCATTGTGGCTACAGAAATATCCTTAAGGTTTTGCCGCTTATTCAGTTTTTCCATTTCCTTGGAATATGAACGCCGGTTCTTAAGTCCTGTAAGTTCATCTTCGAGTGCTTCTTCTACAAAGCGTTCTGTATGTTTCGTGAACAAATTTAAAACAAAATTAACAACAATCAGAACAGCAAGAAGAATTGCCAGACATGCCATTAGATTTTTAAAAAGCATTGTTGAACGAACAGAAGATTTTCCGCCTTCATAATCAATTATTGCAAACCAGTCGCACTCAGGAATATATTTTACAATTGTATAACCATCAACTTTTTTTGTTTCATAATAAAACGGATCTGAAAAATTATATTTTTTGAGCATTGTACGAAGCTCTTCTTCTGTACGCTTGAACACAAGCTGTCCGCTTCTTGCAACCTTTACAACACCATCGGAAGAAACAAGCTTTATTGAAATATCACTTTGAGTTTCAAGTGTCTGCAGCAAAGTCATTATCTGCTTCATTGGAACGCCAACTCCACACGCTCCTAAAAAAGTTCCTGAGCTATCGACTATGCGCATATTTATATAAATTGTAAGTCGATTATTATTTGCCTGATCGTTATCGACATTAAGTTCGTATTGCTTGCCAGATTCCTTGAACGGCAGATACCAGTCATCATCGGGATTATTTACATCAACAGTTTTTGAATAACCATGTTCTGAATAATAAGCCATTGTTTTCTCATCTGCCATAAATGCAGTTGAATAACCAAATTTGTATACAATATCAGAAAGATATTTTCTAAGTATTTCTGACTGTTCTTCTAAAGAAAGATTATTATTATTTTTAAGAATGTCACGAATAAAAGTATTATTCATTGATTGCGAAACTGCAACTGCTTCTGAAAAAACATCAATTACTGCATTACTTATTTCATTTGCATATATAACTGAATTATCGCGGTTGTTTTCTTTTACAAGAATATCCATTGACTGTAAGGATACAACTGTTGAAAATCCAAAACTTATAATGAGAATTACTGATGTTACTAAAAGCAAAAAATTTCTTCGCATAAAATCCGTAAAAATCTTATTGTTTATTCTTTCTTATAGATTACTATTCATCAAGAACTTTGTAAACTTCTTTATATGCATCCTTTGGCTGATAATATTCAGAAAACAATCCGCAATAAGGACCATTCATTTTATAACTATAATCAGAACGCGACATTCCAGGATTATCTGTAATTCCCCAGATTGTAATTCCTGTAAAATTTGCTCCTTCGTTTATTGCACTTATGATTGTACGGAACAATTGTCCATAGAATTTTGCATGCTGAGGAATCTGATCTTTTTCATAATTACGAACAGCAACTTCTGTAAGCTGGACTTCAAGTCCTAAATCGCTGTACATTTTGATTGCAGTTTTTATAAGGGCTAAATCATTCGGGTTCATACATCCGTCCTGATGTCCATAACCACCAATATAACCCTGCATGCCTAAACCATCGCAAAGCTTTTCTTCTTTATTGATATACTGAATCATGCGAATAATTGCATCGCGTTTGTCTTCGTAAAAAGTATTGTAGTCATTATAAAAAAGCTTGATATTTGGATTTACTTTATTTACAGTTTCACGGGCACATTTGAAAGCATATTTTACATAATCTTCTCCCATTGTTCCGTAAAAAAGATTTGGACTTCCACCACGTGATTTTCGTAAATGATATTCATTATCTGCAACGCGTTCGTTTACTTCGTCGGCTACAGCTTCGTTTACAACATCCCAGCAATAAACTACTCCAGGAAATTCTGTTTCAAAATGTGTAACAACATCTTCTATATATAATTTTACTCGACGCTGCATTTCTTCTTTGTCAACAATCATTCCGTCGCCTTTGAAGCCTTCGCGGAAAAACCATTCTGTCATGTAAGCATCCCAAACAAGTACATGTCCACGAATTCCTATACCATTTTCCTGGGCAAGTCTTGCAATTGCATCTGCCTGAGCGTAGTTCATAACAGGAACACCAGTTTCTACACTCTTTTTCTGATCAAGCAAAGAGTAGGCCTTAAATTCATTTGTTCCTGTTGTCGTATTAAAATCTTCTGAAAGCATTTTTATATAACCGGAACGATTTACAAGGTTATAAGAAATACAAGCGCCGACTTTAAAACCATATTTTTGTGCAAGCTCACAAAGCTTTGCTTCTTTTACAAAATCATCAGTTTTTGGGGCAACAGAAAAACTTGGTGTTGCAGCAGTTTGTTCCTGTACTGGTTCAGATTTTTTTGAACATCCATTTAAACAAAAAATTGCTGCACACATAAATACAATAATTGATTTTTTCATTTTTTATTCCTCGAAGTTTTGATTATATCATACGATTAAGCTTTTGTCTTTTTTTCGCTTACAAACAAACCTATTATGGTAAGAACAGCACCAATAGCGCCAAGCAAGGTAATCTGTTCTCCAAGTGTAAAAAATGCAAATACAATTGTTACAACAGGAATAAGATAAATGCCACAGCTTACTTTTACTGTTCCAACAATTTCACATGCCTTGTTCCATGCACTAAAACAAAATCCGCTTGCAATTACTCCAAGAAAAAGCAGATTCACCCAATTCATAGGTTTTGAAAAACGTTCTGCATTTATGGCTTTGCTGATTATAACAAACATTGAAGCAACAATATCACTTTTAGAATCACTTTGGGTTACAATATACCCGGCAATCATAAGAGGAAGCATAAACAATACTGCATAGAAGAAAACGCGTCTTGTTGCACAAACAGGATCGTAATTTTTTTTATTAATCAGCGAAACAAAAAGTGAATAAAAGCCCCAGCAGATTCCCGCAAATAAAGCAAGTAAATCACCTTTTGGATTAAGCTTAAGTTCCATTTTTCCATTAAAGCACACAAGTGCAACTCCGGTAATTGAAATAAGAAATCCAAGCAAAAACCACAAATTAAGATGATTTTCCTTTAAAAAATACTGCGCAATGATTGCGGTAAAAAGCGGACATATACTTACAATTACACTGACATTTGAAGCATTCGTATAATTTATTGCTATGTTTTCTGAAAACTGATACAACACAACACCAGAAAGCCCCGCAAGTATAAAAAGTATATTGTCACGCCTTTCGATTTGTTCAAACTTAGGTCTTATTATCCATAGTCCAATATATGCTGCCAGAAATCTAAAGAATAAAATTTCGAGCGCAGAAAAATCGTTTAAAAGGGCTTTAGTACATATAAATGTAATTCCCCAAAAAAAGATTGTAATTGAAGCTAACGCGTATCCAAAGATTTTTATTTTATTATTCTGATTTTCCATTTTTTAACCAAACATTAACTCAACAAATTTTTGTGCATACTCATTCCAGAAAATCATATCATGCTGTCCTTTACTTTCAAAATACTTGTGAGGCACATTGTTTTGTGTAAGCCATTTATCAAGTTCACGATTTGGAGTTAAAAGAAAATCTTCTGTTCCGCAGGCCATAAATATTTCGGGAATTTTTTTGCCTTCCTGCTGGAGTTTTTTAATAAGAAATTCCGGATTGTTAGGACCATCTAACACTTTTTCCGGTTCACCAAAGCATTCTCTATAGTATTCATAATTTGCAACAGGATTTCCTTCTCCCGGTTTCATTTGTGCAACCTCATGAATTATGTATGCAGCACTCAAAAGCGCACATTTTCCAAATGTTTGTGGATAAGCCATTGCTGTATGGAATGATCCAAACCCTCCCATACTTAAACCCATTATATATGTTTCATCCGGATTTTTTGCAAGCCCAAAAGTGTTCTGTACATATTCAACAAGCTCTTTTCCTACAAAAGTG
The DNA here is from genome assembly GCA_017617145.1 of Treponema sp. The sequence goes on from JAFZWX010000032.1 coordinate 26,756, forward strand.
CAAAACTGATGACCTGTAGAAAGTCCATCGAGATAAAAAGAATTTTCGCCATTTGGCATAACAATAGCAAAGTTATATTTTACAGCAAGCCATTCCGGAACCCAGTTATCGGCGTCACCTGTGTAGCCATGTAATAGAAAAAGTGTTTTCATCGGTTTATTGTCTTCAATCATATCTGGTGGAAGCGGACCCGTGTCTGTTCGTTTGTCATTTGGGATAAACATTTTAAAAGTTACGCTTCTGTGCAAAGAATTTGCATAAAAATTAATTGTTAATTTTGCCATAAAAAATCCTTAATTATTTGTTTGAGATTTTTTTATTGTACAATAATTTCTAGAAGACCTTCAAGAACACTATAACTTCTTTACATTTAGTGCACGGACTGCATTTAATACTGCAATTACCATAACACCTACATCTGCAAAAATTGCAAGCCACATGTTAGCAATTCCAAGGGCTCCTAAGGCAAGACATGCAAACTTTACTGCAAGCGCAAACCAGATATTCTGGTAAACTATTCCAATGCATTTACGGCTTATTTTGATTGCTTTTGAGATTTTAAGAGGATCGTCGTCCATAAGAACTACGTCGGCTGCTTCAATTGCGGCATCGGACCCCATGGCTCCCATTGCGATTCCTATGTCTGCCCTGGAAAGAACTGGTGCGTCGTTTATGCCGTCGCCTACAAAGGCAAGAACAGAATTTGAGTTTTTGTTTGCGAGAAGATCTTCAACCAGGTTTACTTTGTCTACAGGAAGCAGTTCGCTGTGAACTTCATCAAGACCAAGCTCGGACGCAACTTGATCTGCAACTTTTTGTGAGTCGCCTGTGAGCATTACAGTTTTTTCAACACCAGATTTTTTGAGTTCATTAATTGCAATTCGTGAGTTTGGTTTTGGAACATCAGAAATTACAATATGGCCTGCATATTCACCGTCTATGGCAATATGGATAATTGTTCCAACCTTGTGGCAGTCGCAGTATTTTATTCCAAGCTTCTGCATGAGCTTTGCGTTTCCTGCAGCAATTGATTTTCCGTCGACTGTAGCTGTAATTCCATGGCCACTAATTTCTTCTATATTTGTTACGCGGGAACGGTCAATTTCTTTTCCATGGGCTGCAAGAAGGCTTTTGCTGATTGGGTGAGACGAAGCACTTTCTGCCAAGGCTGCGTATTCCAGAAGCTTTTTGTTTTCCATTATGTTGTGATGCACGCCTGTTACTTCGAATACACCTTTTGTTAAGGTTCCTGTTTTGTCGAATACAAGGATTTTTGTTTTGGAAAGGGTTTCAAGGTAATTGGAACCTTTTATAAGAATACCTTCTCTGCTGGCGCCGCCAAGCCCCGCAAAAAAACTGAGCGGAATGCTTATTACAAGTGCGCAAGGACAACTTATTACTAAGAAAGTTAATGCGCGGTAAATCCATGTTTGCCAGTCGCCTGAAGTCTGCAGAATGAAGAGGCGTACAAGTGGCGGAAGGACTGCAAGAGCCAATGCACTGTAAACAACAGCCGGAGTATAAATTCGGGCAAACTTACTTATAAATTCTTCTGATTTTGATTTTCGAGAGCTGGCGTTTTCTACAAGCTCCAGGATTTTTGAAACTGTAGATTCTCCAAAGGCTTTTGTTGTTCTTACTTTGAGTACGCCTGTTAAGTTTATGCTTCCGCTGATTATTTCGTCGTTGGCGGAAACTTCGCGTGGCAGGCTTTCACCGGTTAGGGCGCTTGTATTTAAAGAGGAATTTCCTTCTACAATAATTCCGTCGAGAGGAACTTTTTCACCTGGCTGTACTACAATTATTGTACCAATTTCTACAGTGTCGGGGCTAACCTGTTCAAGCTTGCTGTCTTTTTCTATATTTGCGTAATCGGGGCGGATATCCATAAGCTGGGTAATGCTTTTTCGGCTTTTACCAACTGCATAGCTCTGGAAAATCTCCCCTACCTGATAAAAAAGCATAACCGCAATTGCTTCGTTGTAGTCGGAAGAGCGTTCATAAATTGCAAGCGCAAAGGCACCAAGTGTTGCAACTGCCATCAAAAAGTTTTCATCAAAAAGCTGACGGTTTATAATACCACGGAATGCTTTGCGTAAAATGTCGCCGCCTATGATAATGTAAATTGCTAAATAAAGGGCAGCCAGCGGAATGCCGTAAAAGATTTTTGAAAAGGGAGTTCCGGCAAGCACAACAAATCTTGAAATGATGTTTACAAGAATAAGTCCAACAGCCGAAATAATAATTCTTTTTAGAGCTTTTTTCTGTTTCTTTGTCATATTACAGTTCAATTTCGCAATCTGGTTCAACCTTTTTGCAGGCTTTAAGAACAGCTTTCATTACCGATTTTTCATCTGCGCCTTCTGCAAACTCAACTTCCATTTTCTGGGTCATAAAGTTTACAACAGCACCGGCAACACCTTCTGTTTTTTTAGTTGCCTCTTCCATAAGGTTAGCGCAGTTAGCACAGTCAACTTCTATAGCGTATGTCTTTTTCATAAGTTTCTCCATCAATTAAACACTTGTTTAATCTTAAGAATACTATATAATTGAAACTGCAAATTCACAAGATTCTTGCAAAAAGTATTTCTTTTTGGACTAAAAAAATGTCTTTTTGGCAAAAAATCAGGCAGTCTGGGAGCAAAAATGGAACAAAAAATCACACATAATCACAATGAATACTTTAAACTCGACTTTTTAAAAAATCAGATTGGCCGCCAACAGGATTTTCAAACAGTTGCAGATATTTTTTCGCTTCTGGCAGACTCTTCACGTTTAAAAATCTTCTGGCTTTTATGCCATTCCAAAGAATGCGTTATAAATATTGCGCAAATCCTTAAAATGACAAATCCAGCTGTTTCTCATCATTTAAAAATTCTTCGGGAATCTGGACTGATTGAAAGCTACCGTGATGAGCGCGAGGTTTTTTACACAGTTTCAAACGGTACAAAAAGTCAGGCACTTCATTCAATTATCGAAAAACTCATGTCTGTAAACTGCCCCGATTTTGACAGCAAACACGAAAAAATAAATGAAAACTCAGACTATTTAGAAAATCAGATTGAAACAATAAAAAAAGTTCACGACTACCTTACACAAAATCTTTCAAAACGAATTACAATTGAAGAGCTTTCTAAACAGTTTGCAATGAATCCTACAACGCTAAAAACTGTTTTCAAAGATGTTTATGGAAGTTCCCTGGCTGCACACATTAAAGAACACAGAATGGAAAAAGCCGCCGAACTTTTGGTGAACTCGCAGATGCCAGTAAATCAGATTGCCCAGGAAGTTGGGTACGAAAGTCAGAGTAAGTTCAGTTCCGTATTTAAAGAATTTTATAAAATGACGCCTAAAGATTATAAAAAGAGCCGTCAATAATATATTTATAAAACTTGCATTTGAAAACAAAGCTGCGGAGCGGAGGGACGGCTGCAAACTACATCGACGCTTGCCGAGCGAAGCGAGTAAAATCTTTCCTTGCAAGCTTCGCCGTAGTTTGCAGACGTACCTTCGCGGGAGCAGATTTGTTTTCTATAAGTAAGCATTATTTTATCAATAATTGAATATCTCTTAAAATTCTTCTATAATGTTATATTATTCTTTAAATAAGGACCTGAAAATGCCTAAAATTGAATGTAACGAAAAACTGTTTTTTGATGCTATTGGAAAAAAATATACTTATGATGTTCTGGAAGATATCCTTCCATGCGCTAAAGCCGAGCTTGACGAAAAGCCTGATATAAGCCAGCCAGAAAACGAACGTGTTGTAAAAATTGAATTGAATGATACTAACCGCCCTGACCTTTGGTCTACAAATGGTGTTGCTCGCCAGATTAAGCTTCACGAAGGCGGAAAAACTGTTGATTATATGAAGCTCATGAGCAATCACGGAAACAACGATTACGGTGAACGTGTTGTTACTGTTGACCCTGAGCTTAAAGATATTCGTCCTTATATGGTTGCCTTTATGATTACAGGAAAGGCAATTGATGACCCGATGCTCAAGGATATTATTCAGACACAGGAAAAGCTTGCCTGGAACTTTGGTCGCAAACGCAAGTCTATTTCTATGGGTGTTTACCGCGTAGACCAGATTAAGTTCCCTGTAAAATATCATGCAGTTGATCCTGATAAAACTTCTTTCGTGCCGCTGCAGTGTGAAGCTCCAATGACCTGCCGCCAGATTCTTACAGACCATCCAAAGGGAAAAGATTTTGGCTGGATTTTGCAGGACATGAAAAAGTTCCCTCTTTTGAGCGACGCCAAGGACGAAGTTCTTTCTATGGCACCGATTATTAACAGTGCAACACTTGGTGCTGTTCAGGTTGGCGACAAAGATTTAATGGTAGAGCTTACCGGTGACAATATTGAGAACCTTGTTTTGAGTGCAAACATTGTTGCCTGCGACTTTGCAGATCAGGGTTACGAAATTAAACCTATTCTGGTAAAACATCCTTACGACACAGGGCTTGGAAAAGACATTATGGTTCCATACTATTTCCAGCCTACAACAAAAACAACTTTGGGTGCAGTAAACAAGCTGCTTGGAAGTGATTTTGATATGCCAAAGGTTGTTGATGCTCTTACAAGAATGGGCAACACAGTATCTGTTTCTGGCGATGAAATTACTCTTAGCCCTGCCCCATACCGCAACGACTTCCTTCACGAAGTAGATATTATTGAAGATGTAATGATTGGCTGCAATGTTAGTGCATTTGAACCAAGAACTCCACAGGATTTTACTGTAGGACGTTTGCTCCCACTTACAGAGTTCAGCCGCAAAGCAAAAACTTTGATGGTTGGCCTTGGATATCAGGAAATGATCTTCAATTATGTTGGTTCTAAAAAAGACTACGTAGACAACATGCTCATTGACGGCTCAAAAGTAATAGAAATTGCAAACCCAATGAGCGAAAACTACCAGTTTATCCGCCCGGAAATCCTTTCTAGCCTTTGCCGAGCCGAAGCCGGAAGTGCCAACGCTATGTACCCACATAAGATTTTCGAAATCGGTAAAGTTGCATACCTCAAAGAAGACGAAAACACAGGTACAATCACCCGCCAGCACTTAGGATTTTTGACTGCCGCTGCAAACGCAAACTTCAACACTCTGGCCAGCGAAGTTTCTAGCTTAGTTTACTTCCTTGACCACGAATACAAAGTTGTAGAAAGCGAAGACCC
>JAFZWX010000217.1 GCA_017617145.1 Treponema sp.
GATTCAGTTTTGTTTTTTATTTTGATGAGAGACCTTTTTTTGTTCTCAAAAAAAAAGACTGTTTACTTTGAAAAACAGCCCTAAGTTGTATTTTTTTTAGAATTAGTATTGACAACTTGGGGCCTTATATGTGTTATGTGTTTCTTTTTTATAACATTTTTAGATTTATTGCTTATATTTGTATGTACAAGAATAACTTACAAGCAAATTATTTTCATCAAAACAAAACTCAAAAGTATATAAACCAAACGTTTTCGCTTCATAAGTAATTATATTTTTATTTTGTAAATCAGGTGTACCGAAAATTGATTCAACAGTTTCTTTCTTCATACCAATAGAAAGTCCATAAAGACAGCCATGTTTATTTGATTTTACAACTATTGTTCTTGATTCATCTTTATTTCTTTTGAATTCAACTCCATTCTTATCAGTTGCTTTAATATTCATTTCTTTTTGACCAAAATTAGAATAGATATTACTAAACATTTCTCCATTGTTTTCAGAGGACATAGCACCATATATATCTAAATGAGAAAACTCATATTTTTTGGTAATAGTATTTAAATTTTTGATGATATCACCTGTACAATCTGCCTTTTGTAATAATCCTTGTAATTCTTCCATTGAGATATCGAAATCCGAATAATAATAAAAATTACAATCATTTATATATGTATAAAGTTTTTCTTTCCTGAATCCCCAGTTTTCTATTTTTATACACTTTTCTTCAATAAGTGGATGTTTGTTAATATCAAGATATTTACCATAAATCCAGCCATCGAAGAAGTAAAAAGATCTAATCTTGTACCAACACCATTTTTCACCATCTATTTCGGTAAAATTATTTGATTGATCAACAACTTGAACTTCTAAGTTTTTAGGAAGTATATACATTGTATGACTCTGTAAATTTGGTTCTGTTCTTAACCTGATAGAAGAATCATTTACAACGGCTCTATAAATAGGCTTTTTTCTACCTTCTTTTACTCTATATAATTTATTAGATTCTTTTAATAATGGTTCATTTTCTAAGCCTTCAATTTGAATCCATGAATCATCTATTATTGTAATTTTAACATTATATTTCTCAGGAGCAACTTCAATACCGTCAGAATAAGTAAAGCGTCCTTCATAACATTCACATGATATGGATTTTTCCTTTACAGAATAAGATTTTATTAAATATCCATAACTTAATCCTGAATGTTTTAGCATTCCTAGATATGAAGATTCCTCATTAAATGGTATGTAGTCAATACTTGAGTCATTAGGATAAAATTCATCATAATGTAACTGTATTTGAGCTTTAGTAGGCAACTCATTTTCAGGAGCCCAAGTTCCATTAAGAAAAGATAGGTTGATATCTTTTGCATATATATTCAAACTAAAGAAACATAATAAAATGTAAAAGATTAGTCTTTTCATTCTTTCTCCAAAATGCGCCCCAATGCGGGCGTCCACATAACAATTGGTTGTACCGCAGCGGGCTCGACCCGCTGTCGGCTACGAACCTTTGTTACACGAAATATTTCTTCTCAAAATATTATTACTTAAATTCTTTTTATAAAAATATAAATTTATTCTCAAGAAGCAACGCTTCTTTTTTTTAACAATTAAGAGCGGCGCAAAGCCGCGTACTAGCGCTACCTTGTGTCGCCCTAAAGTCAAATAACTAAAAGAAAGCAAGCTCGACTTGCTTTCTTTTAGTTCCCAATTTATTTAACCTCTTCTTCATCTGAGCTCTATAGTTCAATTATTAAAAAAACACATATTTAATCTGAAATTGGTATAACAAATCGATTTTCTCTATCACCATTCCATTGAACTTGATATGTATAACCATCAATCTGGTCTAATAAAATAAAAGTATACATATTTTGGGTTGGATATAATGTAAATCGTCCAATTTGTTTTTCTTGTTTCAACGCATCTGAAATATCCATAGCACTTAAAACGCTTTCAAATCGATATGCATCTCCTTGTGTAGAAAATTGTACTTGCCAAATTTTTCCTGTCATTGTATCAAGTTTTAAAAAAGTATACATATTTTGTGTCGGAAATAACCGATAACGGACATTGGTATTTTGTGAAGGTTCCGAAAATGGAGCTTCTGCAAATGTGAATGATGATAAACAAATTAAAAAGCAAAATAAAAAAAATGATTTTTTCATATTTCCTCCAAGCACCCCAGTGGGGTGTCCGTGTAACAACTGGTTGTACCGCAGGCAGCTTGACTGCCTGTCGGCTACGAACCTTTGTTATGCCTTGTTACTACAAAAATATATCTTTTAGCGGCAGCACCGACTGCCGCGTACAATAGATTTACATATTAGAAATTATTTATATATAAAATTATAACCGAAAATGAATCCTTCTACAGGTTCCTTTATATTAATCCAAACTCCTCGAACCCCATCTACTGTTTCTAATTCTTTTGTTTCAATCATAGCGAGATAACCATATTCATCTGGTTTGATTTCATATTCTCCAAGGTATTGTGATTTAGTAGTAGGAGCAGAATAAACATTAAACGTATAATTGTTACTGCCATCATGAGGATAGTGCATTACTACGAATTGGGCAAAACTCAATCCACAAACATCATCCTGTTTTTCAAGATAACCACCAAATACATAACCTGTTTCAGGATAAATTATTTTATACCATCTGGCTTCTATTCCATCTATTGTTTCTGTTTTGCTTGTTTGAGCATCAGCATATATCCAAGTCCCTTGAGGAATAATGGAAATTACTTTTCCAGTTTTTACATTTGAAGAATCACGAAGCCTTAATGAAGAACCGTCATCTGTTTTTACAACGAACCATGCACCATCCTTTATTTTTTCATAAGACATTCCAACTTCTAAAGCTTCAACAGGAAGTTTTTCAAAAGTTCCCGGTTGAATGTACACAGATGATCCTGGAATCCATTTATTTTTACTTATTTTGAACCAGTAAGAAATCTGGTCATTAAATACTACAGGTTCTGTACTTCGTGCAATTGCTATAAATTCACAGCCTAAACTACAAATTTCTTTATTATTTGCGCCCATATCATTTGGATTATAAATTGGAGATTCTTCTTTAAGCATGATAAGATTTAAATCCTTGCGGTCGCCCTTAACCGGTACATAATATCTGGCATAAGTATAATTATATTCTCCGTTATATTGGATGTAATAATTTCCATCTGGAGACATATCAAACATAAACCAGTCTTCCGAATTATTTTTATGTGCTGAGGCAATATCAACTTCATCAGGTTGTCCATTTTTACCAGGAATTATCCCTAAAATGTCGTCCTGTTGTGTATAGTCGTAAGAAAACTGATAGTTTTGATTTTCTTCCTTTACTTCTGATGTAGTTGTTTCTGTTAAAGTATTTACAGTAGTAATACTTTCAGTGGAAGAATTTTCAAGATTGTTTTTCTGTTTTTTGCATGATGTAATTGCCAAAACAACAAATAAAATTTGAGTGATAAAAATAAGCTTTTTCATTTACTCTTTATCTCCTACCATTTTAAATATAAAAATCCTGCCGGCTCAGTGAGGTGTCAGCATAACTAGCGTTTTAAACGGTGGCGCAGCTTGACTGCGACATCCGCTTTGAAAACCATGAAAATCATTAAGGCCCCAAGGTTTATCGTGCTAAGATAGATAAGCCCATCCGGGCACGATATCCTACTTTTTCTGGAGGGAAC
>JAFZWX010000218.1 GCA_017617145.1 Treponema sp.
TACGTCCGCGGTTCCCTAACGGTCAGCCTCCTCGGCTTCGCCTGCGGTGGCCTGCTTCGCAGCCGCTCCCATCGCTACCACAACTTTTCTGATGTAATGTATAATCGTCGCAAACAGAACAATTATTGAAATATAATCCAGCGCAAACAAAATATAGCCACGACTAAAATCAAAGAAAAAGAACTGCTGAAGCCCCAGCATGTATTTCCACACTCCGCGGGTGATGAAAGCGTAGATACCGTAAAGGCTGATTAGGATGCAGATGATTCGTAGTGAAATGATTTTTATATTGGAAGAATTAGTTCGCGAGTTCTGCGTAGCTGAACTCGTTGAGGATTGCAAAGCAATCCTCACAAGCTTTGCGCCGTGTAGTCCAATATGGAATGCTATGAAAATGTAATACCAGTGAGAAGCGAGCAGGTGAGTGATTCTTGCAAATCCAAGTGCACCGCCCACCCAGTCAGACGGAATGAACCACGCCATCAAAAGTCCGCTGATCATAAGGAACGGGGCACAAAGTAAGACTCCAAGGTTCACGATAATCTGCATGATTCGGTAGGGCTGGTAATTACCTTTGAAGAGCGAGCCGTACCAGCGGCGGTTCAGCACAACGTGTACGACCCAAATTACAATCAGCGAAATCCCGCAAATCTGATGTAGCATGTCATCCGGGAAGAGCATGGTTCCGCCCATCAGAATTACAGAAAGGAGTGTCATCAAAATGTCGAGCGGTATACGCAGGCGGTTTGTATTCATGTATTAATCCTTATTTTAACCAGGCATCCACCTGTTTTTCAGCTTCTTTGCGGTTGTTCTGTGCAGTTCGGCCGGTCATTACAAGAGCTTTTTTCATTGTCACATTCTTGTAGAGTTTTTTGATGTTGTTGTCAGTTCCGCTTAAGCCGCTTCCTTCGTGGGTGCAGAACGGAACGATTATTTTTCCGCTAAGGTCGTGTGCTTCTAAGAAAGTATAAACAACCATCGGAAGGTCTCCCCACCAGATTGGGTAGCCGATGTAGATTGTGTCATAGCTTGAGGTGTCGATGTTGCCTTTGTAGGTCGGTCGGGATTTTTTTCGCTGCTCTTCTTTTGCTACGGTAGTACATTCGTTATATGATTTAGGGTACGCTTTTTCAGGCACGATTTCAAAAATATCCGAGCCGGTCTTCTGAGCAATCATCTTTGCTAGAATTGCTGTGTTTCCTTCTGTGATTGTGCCAACCCCGTAGTTTTCATCTGCACGTGAAAAATATATCACGAGTGATTTTGCTGAAAGAGAAGATGTTGCAAAAAGTGCGACAACTGCCGCCACGATAATTGATTTGATTTTCATAAAGATCACTCCTTAAAGTCCGTTTGAACTAAGCCACTTCTTCACGCTTGCTTCTGCACTGTTGCATGAAGAACCATTGATTGCAAGTCCCTTTGCTACATCCGCATCCGGACATAATTTCTTGATGTCGTTTTCGCTTCTTCCCATTCCGCTGCCTTCGTGGGTACAGAATGGCAGGATTTTCTTTCCGCTGAAATCTGCACTTTCGAGGAAGGTGAAGACAGCCTGAGGCATTGTTCCCCACCAGCACGGATAGCCGAGTACGATTGTTTCATATTCTGCGATATTCGGTAGTGTACCTTTGAGTTCTGGGCGTGCATTTGCTCGTCCTTCTTTTTGGGCTTCATCACAACATTCCTGATAATTTACAGGATATACCTTTACAGTCTGGATTTCGAATAAATCTCCACCTGTCGCCTTCAGTGCGAATTCAGCTACTACTGCTGTATTGCCTTTCGTAATGTTTTTAATTGTTCCACCGAAGTAATTTTCTCCGGTGTGTGAAAAATATGCGATTAAAGTCTTAGCCATCTGAATCTCCTCATTGTCCTGAACATGTAAGCACCGCTGTAACGTTTCCTTCGCCAAGAATTTTTTTAAGTTCAGCTTTTGTTACGCCGTCAACTTTTCCAAGTGGGGTAAAGTCCCAGCTGTTTTTATCGTAGTAGATTACAAAACGTTTGCCCAAGTATAGAATAAGGTCGCCGGCGTCTGTGTTGGTTGGTGTGTCGTTGCGGGGGAGTGTTACTGGCAAATCTCCGACTTTTTCAAAGTTTGAAAAATCGTGCATATCGATTGTAACAGCACCTTTTTGCAAAAGCTCCACCAGTGCACGTGAAGAAGAATTATCATAGAGGGTTGCTGTGAGAGTATGTTTGTTTGTACCGTTGTCAATCTGAATGGTGAGTTTCATCTGGAGGACTCCTTTTGTAGATGGCTTGCCACCTGCTGCACAGGCTGTTGTTGTAAAGAGTACGGCAGCTATCAAAAAAGAAATCAGTTTTTTCATAAAGACTCTCCTACATACTCTGTTTCAATATTTCTATGATTTCTTCGTGCGTGAGTTTACGGTAACCACCGTCCAGAATGAAGGAGCCTTTTGCAATTCCGTCAAACATTTCCGGGGTAACACCAAGTTCTGAAATGTGGAGGCAAACACCGATTTCTTTCATCCAGTTTTCCATAGCTGCAAGTCCTGCCTCGGCAATCTGTTCATCAGAAAGGCCGGCAGTTTGAACATCCCAAACATTCTTTGCAAAGCGCACGAACTTTGGAAGTCCGTCCCTCATAATAAAGCGATAGTACGGAAGTGAAACGCCAGAAAGTGTCATTCCGTGAGTTGCGTCCGTAAAGGCTCCGATTGACTGACCAATCATATGAACCATCCAGTCCTGAGTTTTGCCTTTACCGATGAGTGTGTTAAGTGCCCAGGTTGCAGTCCACATGATGTTACTGCGGGCTTCGTAATTCTCTGGGTCTTTAACAGCAATGCGGGAAGCATGAATGAGCGAGCGCATGAGCCCCTCTGCAAGGTAGTCGCTTGTGTTGTCATCGCTGCCGGAGAAATACTGTTCCATTATGTGGCTCATGATGTCAAAAATGCCTGCGACCATCTGCCGCTGCGGAAGAGTGTAGGTGTACTTAGGATTCAAAATTGCAAACTTAGGGAAAACTTCTTCGCCGAAAACGTGACCGATTTTAAGCTTCTGCGCGTGATTTGTGATTACCGAACCTCCGTTCATTTCGCTTCCGGTTCCAACCATTGTGAGCACTGAACCAACAGGAATAATTTTATCACCGGCCTTTGGTTCTTCCATTTTGAGGTAGTATTTTTCCCAAGGATCGCCGTCATACCAGGCTGCAACAGAAACTCCTTTTGCATAATCACAAACCGAACCGCCGCCAACTGCAAGAATAAAATCAACATTGTTTTCGCGGGCAATCTTACAGCCTTCAATAAGCTTTTCGCTTGTAGGATTTGGCATAACACCAGGGTTTTCGAAAATCTCCTTGTTGTTTGCCTTTAGGATTTTGATAACTTCATCATAAATGCCGTTCTTTTTGATTGAACCACCACCGTAGCTGAGCATAATTCTCTTTCCATATTTTGGAAGCTCGGTGTTTAAGTAGTCGAGCGCGTTGTCGCCAAAGTAAAGTTTTGTCGGGTTAGAATAAGAAAAGTTTCCGTTCATAAGTTTTCTCCTGTTTGGTTTTTATTTATGCACACTGCCTGGGGCAATCCCTGCAGATGATTTTTGTTTTAGAAGCATCAACAACACTTTCTTCCATGATGATTTCTTTAATGCAGTCGGCTTCAATTTTTCCTTCAAGAGGATTTTTTACACTGTCGATGTTTCCAATCACACTGGCCTGAACTGTGCTTCGTTCAAAAGCAAGGTCGCAGTTTTCCATTGTGCAGTTCTGGAGTACAAGATTTCTGCAATAGCAGAAAGGCTGAGTTCCAATAATACGGCAGTTTATGAGGGTAAGGTTTTCTGAATACCAGCCAAGGTACTCGCCGTTTATAACGCTGTTGCGCACCGTAACATTTTTTGAATGCCAGAAGGCATCTTTTGTGTCCAACTCGGAATCTGTAATTTCAATGTCGCTGCAATACTGGAAAGAATATTTACCTTTCATTTTAAGTCCGTTGATTTTTGCGTCGTCAACTTCAAAGAAAGGATATTCTGATTCCTGGATTTCTACATTCTCAATAGTGAGTTTGCGGCATTTCCATATAAACTCTTCTGAAGCGGCTGTGGAGTTTTTGAGAGTGATGTTTTCGCATTCCCTCAATGCTTTGATTCCGTTCAGCTGGACACCGTCGATTGTGATATTTTTGTCGTACCAGAGAGCTGCGCGGCAATTTCCTGTAAGTTCGCAGTCAGAAATTTCTGCATTTGTAACATGCCAGAAAGGGTAGCGGAGATTAAAATATGAACTGCTCACATTTATGTCGTGTGATTCTTTTAATGCAGATTCTCCGTCACGTGGCCCGTCAAAGCGGCAGTTTTCTATAACTGAGTCTGAAACTGCGTAAAGGGCACGTTCTTCATCAAATGCAAGATTAGTATAGTTCATAAAAAAAACTCCTCTTTGTTATAAGTAACACAGTGTAACTAACAAATAATATATAAAACAAAATATCGCTTGTCAAGAAAAAGTTTTTGATTTATATTAAAAGCATGGCTGATTACATCAGGGCCCGCTCAGACGAGCAGAAAGAAGAACGAATGTCTCAAATAAAAAAAGCGGCAGATGAACTTTTTAAATCGATGCCGTATACCGAAATCACTCTTTCTACAATTGCAGAAAAACTGGGCTGGTCACGCGCAAATCTTTACAAGTACGTTACCACAAAAGAAGAAATATACCTGGAAATTGAACAGGACAGAATGACTGAATATCTGAACTCCCTGCTAACGGTTTTCCCGGAAGGCTGTAAGTTCACGCCGGAATGTGTTGCCGAAATCTGGACAGCACAGGTTGCCAGCCATGAAGATTACTTCAGATATGTTTCATTCCTGCTCACAATTATTGAACGCAATGTTACGGTTGAACGTCTGACTGTTTTTAAGAAGACGTATTACGACCTTGCCTTTGTTTTGCAGAAGCGTCTTTCGTATGCGCTTGGAATTACCGAAGCGCAGGCCGACACTCTTTTTCTTTCAATAATGAATTATGGTGCAGACTATTTATGCAACTGCCAGTCAAATCCTCTTATTGCGCAGGCCCTTAAAAAACTCAAAATCAAACCAAAAGAAATGAACCTTGCGCGCGACGTAAAAGATTTTATTCTGATGAATATTGAATGGATGAAGAATAAGTAATAAATATGAACAAAACAAGTGCAAGCATTCTTTTGATTCTGGTCTTTATGGCTCGAGGAACCTCGTTTTTATTTTCAAAAACATTAATGCAGACTATGACTCCAATGAGTGTTCTGGCTGTAAGGTTTATTCTGGCTTTCATGGTGCTTGCAATCATTTTTAATAAAAAGCTTTTTTCATGTGATAAGCGCTGTCTTAAAAATGGATTTATTCTTGGAACTTTGTACACTATCTGTATGACTTTTGAAATGTACGGACTTCGTCTGGTGGATACCGGAGTAAGTTCATTAATCGAAAACATGGCGATTGTACTTGTTCCGTTATATGTTGCGCTTTATACAAAATCGCTTCCAAAAGCAAAGACAATGTTTTGCGCTGTTGTGGCTGTTGTTGGTGTCGGCTTCTTGTCGATTGATCAGGGGA
>JAFZWX010000219.1 GCA_017617145.1 Treponema sp.
AATGTGGACATTCTCCAGGAACAGCTCCTGAAAATGTCCATCAAACCTAAATAATTTCGGTTAGAATTCTAACATGATTTACGGTTAGATTTCGGTTAGATTTTTACATGATTTAATACGTATAACAAATAGCAGTATTCATTCATTAGAAAAATATACGCTCCCGTGGAAAAGGATAACATCTAGAAAATAGACTTACTTCCGCAGAGGTGCGTCTGCAAACTACGGCGAAGCTTGCAAGGAAAGATTTAACTCGCTACGCTCGGCAAGCGTCGATGTAGTTTGCAGCCACCCCTCAGCTCACGTAAGTCTATTTTCAACGTCTACATATTTCCACTCCGCGTATATTTTTAAATGACTATATCCGGTCTAATTGTATTATGAGAATATATCAACATATAATTAATAAACCCCACTATTTGACATAAAATCCTATTTTTGATATATTCTTGTAAATATCTATTATTTTTTGGGGGTCACCAAGTGGCAGGCAAAAAAACATCTGCAGAGAAAAGATACGCTCAGAGCGAAGTTCGTAGACTTCATAATAAATCTATTAAGAGTGAATGCAGAACTTATGCAAAACAGTTTGTAGAAGCTATTCAGGCAAAAGATCAGAAACTTGCTGAAGAAAAATATAAGACTCTTCAGAAGGCTCTTGACAGCGCACGCAGTAAGGGTGTTCTTAAAAGAAACGCTGTTTCTCGCAAGAAGTCAAGAATGATGAACCTTTATAATGCTACATTTAATGCAGCAAAATAACTTTTCTCCATCATATTAGAAAATCCAACCAGACTAAATGGTTGGATTTTTTTTTATTACCCCAATGTATAAATTAATTATTCTTACCGATAATTAATTATGGCAAAAATAATTAAGGCAGATCTTGTAGAAGAAGTCTTTCATACAACAAATCTCCCTAAGAATGAAATTAATACAATAACCGATGCTCTTTTTACAGAAATCAAAAATGCACTCTGTAATGGAAACTCAATTGAATTAAGAAATTTTGGTACATTCGAGCCACGTCTGCGTAAAGGAAAATCAAATGCCCGTAATCC
Organism: Treponema sp.; assembly: GCA_017617145.1. Next base: position 1,062 of record JAFZWX010000219.1, read on the forward strand.
ACGTACTGGAGAAATTGTTCAGGGCGAAACTCATTATGTAGCAGTTTTTAAAGCAGGCAGGGAATTAAAAGAAAAAATATGGACACTAAAAAAATCAGAAAAATAAGAATAAAAAATTTTTTTTTGTGTAGTTGTCTCGTTATTTTAGGTGAACTGCTTTTTACATTGGCCAATCCAAATCCTGTAATTAAACATGGTCTTTCATTTTTTGGATGGTTCATGTATGTCCCTTTTTTGTTTCTTATTAAAAAATCATTTACAAAAACATGCTGGCTTTATTCTGGAATTTATGGTGTTCTTTGTGTGTGTTCTTATGCTTACTGGCTGTATAATTATAATCCATTATGTCTTTTTATAGCCATTCCTATTTCTTTTTTAGCAACAGCATTTCTTGGATTCGTTCTTAAACTAATCGAAAAACTTTTTATTAAAAATGCATGGCTTGTTCAGTTTCTGGTTCTTTGTACTTTTGATTATCTTCGTACACTTGGATTTCTTGGCATACATTACGGACTTGCAGCTTATACACAATGGCAGTTTAATTCATTAATTCAATTTTCTTCTGTTGCAGGTGTTTTCGGGTTAAATGCAATAATAATTTTTTCATCGGCTGTTATTTTTGCATTTCTTTCAAAATCAGAAGATAAACAGAATTTACAGAAACGCATGATAAGTGATGATATGCATTATGATGGTGCAACATATATAAATTATGTTTCAGAAAATTCTCGAAAAATGGAATATACATCTTTAAAAATCCCTGTTGTGGCTTTTAGTATATGGGTAGTTCTTATTATTTTAATACTTATTCAGGGTAAAATTAAACTTCGGAAAAATAACGATTATAAAACTGTTACTACTGTCGCAATTCAACATAATGATAATCCAGATGAAAATGGAATTGAAAATTTCAACGAAAGTGTTCAACGGCTTATGAAACTCACAGATGAAGCTTTTGAAATTAATCCGAATATAAAAATGGTCATCTGGCCAGAAACTGCGGTTGTTCCTTCAATAATTTATCATTCAAAGAGTGAACAGAATACCGATAGAAAAAAACTTGTCAATCATGTAATTGATTATTTTAAAAATCACAATGCAAGTTTTATTACTGGAAATCAGCATATAGATACGAACAGTGAAAATGGAAGCAGAATTTATTATAATTCGGCTCTTTTGTTTAATGAAAAAAAAGGTGGGGCAGCCGTAAATCCAGAAATCTATAACAAAATACATCTTGTACCTTTTTCAGAATATTTTCCTTATGAAAAGTATTTTCCACATATATATAAATCATTGTTAGAAAAACAGAAATTCTTTTCGGAACCAGGTGATGAAATAAAGATTTTTAAAACAAACGGACTTTCTATTTATACCCCAATCTGTTTTGAAAACACATTTCCAGATCTGTGCAGACAAGCATATAAAAAAGGTGCACGCTGCTTTATCTGTCTTGTTAATGATTCCTGGTCAAAAAGTGAATCTTGCCAGTATGAGCATCTTGCTATGGCAAAATTCAGGGCAATAGAAAATGGAGTTCCCGTAGCGGTTAGTTCAGTTTCTGGTCAGACTGCTTTTATAGACAAAAATGGATGCCTCATGTCAATGGCAGTTCCTTTTACTGAATCTTATGTAATTGGAGAGCTTGCAATTATTCCTCAAGACCAGCAGCCTACAGTTTATAACAAAACTGGTGATATTTTTGGTTATGGAATTGCTTTTTTATTGCTTGCTGTGTTGATAATTCGTGGTTTAATTGCTATAATAAATAAAGTTTTATGTCAGAACGCACAGAAACAGTAAAAAAGAATATCACAATTTTTGGCTCAGAAACTGAATTTGACGGAACCCTTGAGTTCAAAGACAGACTTGTAATAACAGGAAAGTTTTCAGGTAAAATTATTGCACCAACTGGTGAACTTGAAATTGCAAAAAATGCCACTTGTGATGTAGAAAGTATACAGGCTTCTTCAATTGTAGTATGCGGATCTGTAAAAGGAAATATGAATGCTTCGGAACGCGTTGAAATTTGTTCCGGCAGCATGGTTGAAAGTGATATTACAACTGCACGAATAAGAATAGCAAATAATGTTGAATTCAATGGACAGGTAACAATGCTCGATGAAGAGCCGGATGTTGATATTTTTTCAGTTGCATCTTCAGAATTCAAACAGGCAATGCTCATTCACACTGATGTAGTAAAATAATAGTTTTTTTTAAATCATATACATTTTTATTTTAATGGAGAATTTTTAATGGCAACATTAAGAAGAAAGCGCAGTGAAGAACCAATTGCTGCGCAGGAAGACAACGGACAGACTTCTCTTGGTCTGGAAGAGCAGGTTCAGGAAGGTGAAAATTCCCAGCAGGAAAATCCCGAAAAGGTAGTAGTACGAAAAAAACGGGTTGTAAAAGTAAAAGCTGAGGAAGGAACTGAAACACCTGCAGCAGCTGTTACAGAAGAAACAGCACAATCTGCAGACGATACTGCTGCAAATCCTCAAGTGCAAGAAACAAATCCTTCCGAAGAACATACCTTCAAAAAAAATCAATCATATTATAATAACAAACGAAACGGCATGAATAAACGACCTTATGGACGCTCGTATCCAACACCAAGTGGCGAAATTTCTGAAGCAATTGCGCAGGAAACCGCAGCAACAGCAGAGGATAACGCAAATAAACCTCGTCTTTTAATTAATGACCTTACTATAAAATCAATGCCGGAACTTCGTGAGCTTGCAATGCAGTATGGCTTTACTGCCGATGATCTTGCTCCAATGAAAAAACAGGATTTGATTTTTGTAATCTTAAAGGCACATACAGAACATGGTGGAATTATTTTTGCTTCCGGTGCTTTGGAAATTTTGCCGGATGGTTATGGATTTTTGCGCAGCCCGCAGAATTCATATCTTCCTGGTCCTGATGATATTTATATTTCACCAAGCCAGATTCGTTTGTTCAACCTTAAAACAGGCGATACTGTTTACGGACAAACACGTTCTCCAAAAGAAGGTGAACGATTCTTTGCCTTGCTTCGTATAGAAAGTGTAAACTTTGATGAACCACGCATTGCACAAACCCGTGTTCCTTTCGAAAACTTAACACCGCTTTATCCTGATGAAAAACTTCGTCTTGAAACAGTAAGCACAGAAGTTTCAACTCGTATCGTTGATTTGTTTGCTCCAATCGGAAAAGGACAGCGTCTTTTGATTGTTGCACCTCCAAAAGCCGGTAAAACAATTCTTATGCAGAAAATTGCAAATGCCATTACCACAAATAACCCAGAAGTTTATCTTATTGTACTTTTGATTGATGAACGTCCTGAGGAAGTTACCGAAATGGAACGAGCAATTAAGGGTGAAGTTATTTCTTCTACCTTTGATGAACAGGCTACACGCCACGTTCAGGTTGCCGAAATGGTTTTGGAAAAGGCAAAACGCCTTGTTGAGCATAAGCGTGATGTTGTAATTCTTCTTGATTCAATCACTCGTCTTGCACGCGCCTATAACCAGACAGTTCAGACTAGTGGTAAGGTTCTTTCTGGTGGTGTTGACTCTAACGCCTTGTTCAAGCCAAAGCGCTTCTTTGGTGCCGCACGTAATGTAGAAGAGGGTGGTTCCCTTACAATTATTTCTACTGCTCTTATTGAAACTGGTTCGCGCATGGATGAAGTTATTTTTGAAGAGTTCAAGGGAACCGGTAACAGTGAAATTGACCTCGACCGCAAGCTTGCCGAACGTCGTCTTTTCCCTGCAATCAATATCAAAAAATCCGGAACCCGTAAGGAAGAACTTCTTCTTACCGAAAACGAACTTCAGAAAATCTGGATTTTGCGCAAGGTATTAAACCCAATGGAAGACGTAGAAATTACCGAACTCATCCTTGACCGAATGAAGAAGAGTAAGACAAACGAAGCTTTCCTGGCCAGTATGAATGCAGGAACTGCGGGAATAGAGTAGATTAGGGGATAGGGAATAGTAAATAGGGAATAGTAAAATAGTTAATAGTATAGCGGGGTTTTTAAGGGGCGCAGCGCCCTTAGGCGAAGGGGGTGTGGTGAAGACTGCAGGGCTGAACCCAGGGGGAAGGCTTTCCCCCTCAAATACTATTTACTATACCCTATTTACTATACCCTACGTATTAAATCATGTAAAAATCTAACCGAAATCTAACCGTAAATCATGTTAGAATTCTAACCGAAATTATTTAGGTTTGATGGACATTTTCAGGAGCTGTTCCTGGAGAATGTCCA
>JAFZWX010000220.1 GCA_017617145.1 Treponema sp.
TCCATTAACAGCCATATCATCTTTAATTCTGTCTTTGACATCCAAATCAATTCTGAATACATTCTGTAATTCTGGAATCTTTTTGATTTCCGCCGGATTGATTTTTATTATGTCTCCTTCTTTGTAATTTTTGAAGAAGTTATAAATAATTCCATGTTTCACGATATTACTCCTTTTTTAAGATTTCTTGAAAATGAGTCAAGTGTTCTAATTGCTTCTGCTTGAGCTTTCTCATAAATCTTTTTAGCAGCTTCTATAGTTTCTGCTGAATTTTCTTTCGACATATCAAGAGGACAATCACCATTTGGTTGATTCTTGAAATGATTTTTTCCACATACAGGGCATTTATCTGGCCAAACATCCCAATAATCACTTCTTTTTTGATTTTTAACATTTTTATTATTCAGAAATCTTATTAAAACATCTGGCTTAAGACTTACCGTAAAGAAAAGTTTAGCATCTACAGATTTATGACTGGTATGAAGGTAGTCATAAACGTATTGGCAATAACCAACACAATCCGCTGTATCTTTATTTTTCTCTCTAAACAAGTTGTAAAGTTTTTTCTCGTAACGAGAATCAATTGTACTTAGATTATGAGAATCTAAGAAAGCACGGATTGTCTGGTCTTCTTTACTTAACTTTACTTTACTATCCTTACCTATACTTACCTTACCTTTACTTAACTGTGGCTCTTTTTGTTCACATTCTGTGTTCTTTTTGAGCACATTTTGAGAACATTTTGTGCTCTTTTTGAACTCATTTTGTGAACAATTTGATGTCAGTTTTTTTTTACTTCATCCTCAATAAGTTCAGGTTTTGAAGCTTCTAATTCCTTGATGAAACCTCGTTTCCTCTGAAAATCAAAAAGGTTTGTACCTTTAGATAATGAGTATACGTTGTTATCATCCAGAAAAAGCTTCTTCATATAGTCAATATAAGCTGTACCTGTATAATGATTCTTATCAATCCTATTATGCATTCGCCAATGTGTAATGACATAAAGATAATCCTCAAGCAGTATCACATAACCTTTTTCAATTAATGTCTTTAAATCTGCAGCGGTAACAGGTAATTGCTTGATAAGAGTAATTGCATTATCAACAAATCCATCGTCATCGGCATTGAGACACAAATGAAAATACAACAGCTGTGTAGCACAGGATAATTGCAGAAAGCAATCTTTGCTGATGAGAGCTTTATTGATCATTCGACTTCTAGCCATGCTGAACTCCTTGGTATACGATAAGGAATGCAATACTTTGAACCATGACTAGAATTAAAAGCTTTTTTGGTGTATAAAGAAATTGCATTTTTGTTTTTGACGCCAATCATTAACAATTTGCTGGTGCCTTCTGAACTGCAATTCAGAGGCACTTTTTTGTTTTTGGTCATACTGAAACCTCCTTTTTTCCATATTTTTTTAAATACTTTTCACCAATACGACCAGTAAGTGGTACATGATATTTTTCTGCATAAGCAATTATATCCTTGTCGGTTATTTCTAACCATTCTTTGATGTATTTGCTCTCCCATCTACGAACACCTGCAATTATTTCGTAGTTGGTATTACAGCAAGGCATTAAAAGATAGTTTGTAGAGCAAGTGGAATAAGATGTGTCCTTCCCAAATTTCCAAGCACAAGCTTCTTTTAAAGTATAGTATTTCTGATGAGGTAAGGAATCGTTATTAGTAGTTTTAACTTCTTTTACCTCACGCCGTAACTGAAGAATGAGACTTTCAAGTTCATTCATTCGAGAAATAATTAGTTCATCATTATTCATTGATGACCTCCCATAATATTTTTTTTTCTGACTTGTGGCTCACGTATGCTGGTATTGTAGCCACCCCAGATGTCAGTCGGTATAGACCTTTGTAAGTCTTTGTTGTATTGTGTATATAGATTAAAATATAAATTTTGCTTTGTCAACTAAATATCGTACTAAAGTACGAAAAATAATACTTAAAAATGCAAAATTTTATGTTTTTTATAAAATTTGAGGAAGTTTTATAAAATGAATACAGTTCCTAAAACTTTTTATGAAAGAATTCTTTATATTTTGAAGATTAAACAAATCGCACTTGTTACTTTTTATCAAGATTTACATCTTGCCAAAAGTACTGTCCAATATTGGAAAAAAAATAATATTCCTTCAGGTGAAACAGTATTAATCCTGGCACAGTATTTAGATGTATTACCAGAATGGTTAATATTTGGTAAAACAGACTGCAATTCTTCCAATAATGCAGCTCAATCAATCATAGTTAGTAAAATTTACAATCAATTACAATATTTAACAGAAATAAATGATACTAATGATGATTTATTCTATAAGCCATTAGATAATGAAGAATATGCTACTAAACTATTTTTTTGGAAAGAAGGATATCAAAGAATTGATTTGGAATCATTAATAGATATTTCTGAGAAAATAGGTATCAGCCTGGACATACTATTAGCTAATAGAAATCCAAAAGATCCGAATGAAACAAAAAACTATGCTAGAAATGAACAAGAAGATTATTTATTAAAATATAATAGATTATTGTCTCCATCAGGCAGAAAGAATGTTTATGAACATAATTATGCAACATTCATTAAAGAAGAATATATTAAACATCAAAAAGAGAAAGATAATCCAATTTTTAGTCAGGATTGGGATCCATTTGAAAATCCTAATTTTGATGAAAATGCTTTTGTATAATTGTTAATAGATTGTTAATGAATTGTTAATATTTTCAACAAACAATAACAAAATATTGACATAAAATGGCAGACAGTGTATGTTTTAGGCAACATATTGCGACAAAACATAACAAAATATACATATATGCCGTTTACACCCAGAATGTCGGGAGTTCGATCCTCTCACTGCCCATAAAAGGCTTGATTATATCAAGCTTTTTTTGTTTTAAACATATATCGTTAAATGCACTCCCGACATTCTACGACCTTACTCGCTGCCGCTCGTGCGGAACAGATTGAAGGA
>JAFZWX010000221.1 GCA_017617145.1 Treponema sp.
AACTGTAAGTTTTTTCTTTTCCTTCATCGTTAACCCCATGTTTTTTGCCCTCTGTTTTAATTTTCGGGCATTCTATTTGGGTTAGATTTTGACGTGATTTACATGATTTTTTTCGGTTAGATTTAACGTGATTCAATGCGCATTGTTGCTCATCATCGTTTTTTTGTGTATTATAAAAAAATGGATACAAAAGAATTATATCGCGAAATCTTAAATGAACATAATATAAATCCTTCACATAAAAAAGATCTGGATTCTCCAACCTTTTGTCTTGAAGGGGTAAACCCAAGCTGTGGTGACCAGATTACACTCAAAATGAAGCTTGATGATTCTGGAAAAATAACAGATGCAAGCTTTACAGGAAGCGGATGTGCTGTTTCACAAGCTTCTGTAGATATGATGGCAGATCTTGTAATTGGTAAAACAAAAGAAGAAGCCCTTGAACTTGCAGATATTTTTGACCGCATGATTAAAGAGGAAGTTACAGAAGAAGACCTTGAACGTTTAGATGAAGCAGCCTCGCTTCAGGATATTGCACACATGCCTGCTCGTGTAAAATGCGCAATGCTAGGATGGCGCACCATGAAGGAAATGCTGCAACTCCCTTGAAGAAAGCCCCTTTTTATGATATATTAAATTTTGTTCGGTGCTGTAGCTCATCTGGATAGAGCAGCTGCCTTCTAAGCAGCAGGTAGACGGTTCGAGCCCGCCCAGCATCATATTGAAGTCTGCTTATGCAGGCTTTTTTTATGCCCTTCTGGTTTTTATTAATTGTTTTCTGAATCTGAATCGATTTTTACTTCACCAAGATAATGAACAGGACTGTATATTGTTTTTTCAAAAGTGTCTGTAGGCATATTAAAAACACCATAAAGCACAACATAAAAAAAATCATTTTCCGGATTTTCTTCAAGTTTTCTTACATCAGAATAGCTCTCTTCTGAACTAAGAACCTTCTGTGGTTTTTCATCCTTGCTGCCAGTTCTTCCAAAATCAAAAGTTTTTCCATTGAACCTTAAAGGAATACCAAGATTAGTATTATCAACTGTTATTCCTGCTGAAAAATCAGTTGAATCTTCATAATAATTTGTTAGTCTTATTCGTATTTCATGTACTTTATCATTTTCAAATTCAAATTCAGAATCTGGACTATCAATAGATGAAGCATAATGAAGCGGCTGATATGAATAATTATTTATGAGCGTTGTGTAACTGTCGTGTCTTCTAGATGAATCAGAAACTACAGATTCTATAGTACTTTTTTCAGAATCTTTTGTTTTTGCACTGTTATATATTTTGTAATATATATAACCTTTAGCAAAATCATTTGCATTTGTTAATACCGATGTCGAAAAACGGAAATACATATTTTCCGGAGGCTGTTCTTCTTCATTCACAAAAGAAGGACTTTCGTTAGTTGTAAACGGATCATCCAGTACAGCATCAAGTACATCAAGTCCGCACGAAATGTTAAAAAAGAAAAGGCACATAGCAAACAAACCGAGAAAAAACAAAGATTTTCTTTTGCCGCTATATGCCTTTTTCAACTGTATACTCAGCCTGTAACTTACTGAACTATTCCTTTAGACTGAAGGTCGATGATTCTGGTTGTAGCAAGATGGCACCAGTCATCATCAGAAAACTTATCTTTCAAAGTCTGATATGCTTCTACAGCACCTGCATAGTCCCCTTGAGCTTCACGAACACGTCCAAGACTGAAGTATGCATGAGAAGCCATGCCAAATTCATCAAATTCAGCTGCAGCTTTGTATGCTTCTGCTGCTTCAGAAAGTTTTCCTATTTCTTCATAGCAGGAAGCCTTGTTATACATACAAATTGGAGCTGTATATGATTTCTTACCCTTTGAAATTGCTGCATCATAATAAGCAATTGCATCTTCATAATCGGCGAGAATATAAGCAAGTTCGGCACTAAGCATATTTGCTCGTACACCGGCAATTCCACCCTTCTTTGTATAAGGAGCAAGATTTTCAATGCAGTCTGTTGCACGTTTTTTAATTTCAGCATCTTCAAGATCATTTGAAGAGTCCATCAAAGCATAATAATAAGTTTCAACTGCAGCAAGATTCTTTTTAGAAGATGTAGAAACAACAATTGCTGCTGTAATAAATCCAATAACAAGAACAAGAACTACAATAAATGTAATAAGTACAGGCTTTCTGTTCTTTTCAAGAAAACCATTAAGCTTTGCACTTGTTGTTGTTTTTTCTGTTTTTTCAGCCATTTTTATAAACCTCAATTATCTTTTATATTATTTACGGATCTGCAGTTCGTCAATCAGGCGGATTACATAAGTCCGTTGTATTCCAAGTACCTTTGCCGCTTTTGTCTGATTCCAGTTATTTTCTTCAAGAATCTTAGTGACGTACGCTTTCTTAAAAGCATTTACGGCAGTTTTTAAGGTTTTGTCTTCGCCTGTTTCAACAGAAGGAAGACCACCTTCCGAACCCAAAGCCATATCCGAAGTTTTTATATAAGGCGGTTCGCCCACAATAAAAGCACGCTCAACGGCATTTTTAAGTTCGGCAATGTTTCCCGGCCAGAAATAATTTTTCATAACCTCCAGGGCTTCTTCCGAAAATCCCTTGAACCCTACTC
>JAFZWX010000222.1 GCA_017617145.1 Treponema sp.
AGTAATATGATACTACAAAATGGTACTAAAAGCAAATTCTTTTTGTTATTTAATGCGACATCATTTTATAATTCCCAACAATTATGCTACAATATTCCAAGGAACAGGAATAAGAAATGATATTTGTAAAGAAAGCAAACCTGGAAGATGTTGAAAAGGAATGGGCTTTTGTGCGCGACATGCCCGAAGATGAAAATGGGCTTACAAATGCCTGGCATGGAATTTCGCGGGAAGATTTTGAAACAAAGGCTTTGCCGGACATGCTGCGTTTTGAACGTGGTGAAAATCTGCCTGACTGGATGGTGCCCGAAACCTTTTTGTTTTTGTGGGAAGACGACACAATTATTGGACAGTTCAGAATCCGCCATTATTTGAATGATGCACTCCGCGAAGGGGCCGGACACATAGGGCAGTTTATTGCAAAAGAATATCGTGGCAAAGGCTATGGTACAAAAGGGCTGGCGCTCACACTGGAAGTTGCACGTACTATTATTCCTGAAGAAGAAATTTATCTTCGTGTAAACCGCGATAATCCGGCTTCGCTAAAGGTCATGCAGAAAAACGACGGGCAAATTGTAAAAGAAGATGAGGAGCATTATTTTGTCCGGATTAAAAAATAAAAAATCAAACCTTGGGCCAATCCTCATTATTATTGCAGCCTGCTTTTGGGGCAGTATGGGCATTTTTGTTCGCCACCTTGAAGCTTACGGATTTACCGCAATTCAGATTGTTTCGATTCGCCTTACACTGGCTGCTTTGATTTTTTCGATTCTTCAGATTTTTATTGACTGCGCGGGATTTAAAATTGCACTTCGAGACATCCCGATTTTTCTGGGTCTGGGACTTGGAAGCATTCTGTTTTTTACAATCTGCTATTTTTCTGCAATTACTATTATGCCGCTTTCTACGGCTGCAATTCTTTTGTACACCTCGCCTATCTGGATTATGCTCATGGCCGCCCTTTTCTTTCATGAAAAACTCAACGCCAAAAAACTGATTGCGTTGGCTCTTGCTTTTGCAGGCTGTGTTCTTGTTTCAGGAATTTCTGGAGATGGTATTACTGTGGTAGGCCTTCTGCTTGGTTTAGGCTCTGGCTTAGGATATGGCCTTTACAGCATCTTAGGAACTGTCGCACTCCGCCGTTACTCTCCTTATACTGTTACAACCTGGACTTTTATTTTTGCCGCCTGTGGTTCGTGGTGTGTATGCCGCCCTGCCGATATGATTTTGAAATTTGCCGGAGCCGAAAAACTTCCGATGCTTTTGGGATTTTGTGTTCTGACAGCTTTAATAACTGCGGTAATTCCTTTTTTGACTTATACGCTTGGTCTTAAAACAGTTGAAGCCAGTAAAGCCGGAATTATTGCAACACTGGAACCTGTGGTTGCAACCATTATTGGAATTGTATGCTTTGGCGAAGGGCTTACCATTCTGTCAACCGCAGGCATTCTTCTTGTGCTGGCTGCGGTTGTTGTTTTGAATGTTAGAAAAGAATGAGGGGAAAGCCTTCCCCTCGGCCGCACTTCGTTGCGCCCTACCCTTTCTAGCGGGCTCAAATGCCGCCCGCAACGCCTGCTTTAGGAATTCCCACAAAAAGTGCAAAAATACATTTTCTATGGGAAAAAATTCTGCCCGAGTAGGGAATCCAGCCTACCAGTTTGCAGAAAATTCCCATAGGAAATCTAAAAACAGATTTTCTATGGGAAAAATTACTACCCACACAAACGATACCGGCTACCTTTTTACAAAAAGTTCCCATAGAAACACCAAAATCACATTTTCTATGGGAAAATCTTTCCCTCTGGTGCACAATCCAGCTTGGTATTCTAGAAAAACTTCCCATAGAAATCAAAAAATCTTTTATTCTATGGGAAAAACGCATTAAATTTGTGCTATAATAAACCATGGACTACAGTTACATTTTCCGTTCGGGAAAAATCAAAAAGGATTTTCTAATATCGTCAGGCTTTTCAACAACTGATGACGATACTTACACAAACTGCACTACAGTTTCCAACGGTGCCTTCAACGCAAACATTTCTCTTTCAATTTCCGAGCAGACACTCACCGTCCATCTTTTTGATTCTGCGACCAGCGAAAGATATGCCCTTTTTGACATGCCCAATGCAAACGGTGCTTTTATAGCTTCCTTGCGAGAAGAAGTCCAGCAACTTATAGATGAAATCCGCGCAAAATGCTTTGAAACAAATGATTTGAAAGATGATTACATCGCCTGGATAAAAACTCAATTTGGAGCCACACCAGATTACCCATGGCCAGACGACGCCCCTTTCTCTTTTGTATTCCGCTGCCCCAACACAAAATGGTTTGCCCTTGTGATGAAAATTAAATACCGCCAGCTTGGACTCACCTCCGACGAAGCTATCTGGGTTGTAAACTTGAAAGCCAGTCAGGACTCCATCCCTGCTCTCATCGACCACAAATCAATCTTCCCCGCCTGGCACATGAACAAAAAGCACTGGATCACAATCCTTCTCACTGCTGCCACTGATTTTGAAAAACTGTGCGAGCTTACAAAAAAGAGTTACGAACTTGTGAGTTAAATCACGTTACCTCATGCAGCCACTTTCCACTCAGTATTCTGATGGCGCCAACAATTGCTTTTACAATTGATTCACTTGAAAGGAATAAAAATATCATTGGGGCTGGAAGATGAAGTACAAAGGCTGCGACATAGCCTAATGGAATTGCGACACACCATAAAACAATCAGTTCGCCGGCCGCAGAAAAAACTGTATCTCCGCCAGCCCTGCATACACCAACAATCCAGTCCATACAGAAAGAATTAAAAGGATACAGTAAAATCAGAATCATCAGAATCTGAGTTGCCATCTTAATTATTTCTGGCTCAACATTAAAAAGGAATGGCAGCAATTTAGAAAGCGGTAGTAAGAAGATTCCGACGACCGCTCCAATCAAAGGCATAAACCACATTGAACGCAAGGCATAGGCGCGGGCTTCGTCAAGTTTCTTTTCGCCAATTCGTTTTCCAATCAGAACACCCATTCCGTTTCCAAAGCCCATACAGAATACCCAGGTGAGCTGGCTGATTGTTCCGGTAATACTGAAGGCTGTAAAAGCATCCGTTCCTGCATGAGCGTAAATTCCGTTGTACACAGATGTTCCAAGTCCCCAGAAAGTTTCATTGATGATTACCGGAAAAGCAATCTTTATAAATTTGAAAATAAAAGTCCAGTTAAAATCAGTCAATTCACGAAACTTACCACTGATTTCATAACTGTGCGAATAAGACCAGCTTACAAGAATTATAAGTTCAACAAAGCGGGCAAAAACTGTTGCAATTGCAGCACCCTTCACTCCCAGATGAGCAATAAAAATCAAAACATAATTTGCACCTGCATTTGTGAACAAAGAAACAGATGTACAAACAAGTGGAAGCTTTACACGCTCTGTGCTTCTTAAGGCCAGCGTAATAGAAAAACTGATTGCCGTAGGTATGTAAGAAAGACACGCCAGCCTGAGATAATCACCACCAACTTTTACAACCTCAGGATCCGGAGAATAAATTCCAATCAGTTTATACGGAATAAAGATTCCAAGAATAGTAAAAACAATAGCAACAAATGCTGCAATTAAAGTCATTAAACCTAAAGACTTTCTGATTCCGCGAAGATCTTTTTTTCCCCAGAACTGAGCTATAAAAACTCCGCCACCAGAAGTGATTCCAAAAAGAATCATATTGAGAATAAAAAAGATTTGATTGCCAAGTCCTACTGCTGCAATTTCTACACTTCCTAGCCGCCCGATCATTACTGTGTCGAGCATGTTTACAAAGTTCTGCAAAAGAGCCTGAAGAGAAATTGGAATTGCAATTGCTACAAGCGACGAGTAAAAACCTTTAAGTTTCATATAGTTCTTTTACAAACTCATCATAATGCTCATCAAAGGTTGCGCGTATTGGGGAGCGGGCCATTATAACCTGGTCGGCGCCGTAGTATAGGGCTGTCTGGATGTCGCGGCGGGTGCGGATTCCTCCGTCTATCCAAAGCTGGTCACAGTATTTTTTTAGTTTAGGTCCTTCGGCGGCTAAAAAGTCTGCAGTACTGCCTTTGCGGGTTTCTACACGGCCACCGTGATTTGAAATATAAACTACATCGGGATGAACTTCTTTTACAAGTTCTATGTCTTCATCTGTGAAAACGCCTTTAATAACAAAAGGCACTCCGGCACGCTTACGGAATTCTTCCAGCTGGGCGGCAGTTTTACGTTCAAGGTTTACGAGGTTCCTCATTGTAAGGATGTTGTAAGAATCAATATCAATTCCAATGTAGCGGGCGTGTGAGCCAATCCATTCTATGCGTTCAAAAAGGCGCTCCTGAGGATATGGTTTAATAAAGAAGGCGGCATCAAGGGGCGAACCACCGGCTCCAGTTCCAACATCAACTCCCGCATCCGTTTCTATCTTTTCAACCGCAGCAATTCCAAACTTGAGTTTTTCATCAGGGCAGCCGTCGCCAATACAAAGACCAAAACCTGCATCATACGCATTTTTCAAATATGGATAATAAAAGTCACCTTCGTTGGCAAAACCTATGTTTTCTACGGCGCCTGTAACAGGACCACAGCGGAGCTTTGAAGGAAGAACTTCAACAGCATCAAGCGCTTCGGAGCTTACTGTACCGGCAAGAGCCTTCCAGTCTGCACAGTTAGCCTGAAAATTTACTCCGCCCATAACGCCACCAAGACCCGGCAGCATATCGGGACAACCGTAGCCGTTACATCTGAGACAGCGATGACATTTCAATTCACCTGCATAGCTCATTTTACCTTAATCTCCAAAACAAATTCCTAGTGCTCGGGCAGTCTGCAAAACAGGATCTTCTTCTGTAATTGCCTTAACAACTCCAGCTACAGTACTCAATGGCACGCCTGTAATCTTTCCATCATTTATAGCAACAAGTTTTCCAAACTCACCTGCAGCTAAAAAATCTGCGGCGGCAGCACCAATTGTTGTTGCAAGAACAATATCATAAGGCTTTGGATTTCCACCGCGCTGAGTGTAACCCAAAACAGAAGTACGTGTCTCTATTCCTGTTTCGGCTTCAAGCTCTTTAGCAACACGGAATCCCACAGACTGGGTCATCGACTCTCGTGCCTTTTTAAATTCCTTCTTTCCAAGTTTGGCTTCTTCCAGATTAATGGCACCTTCCGAGCATGCAATCACCGCATAACCCTGGCCACCATCAAACTTAGCCTTTATAAATTTTCCAAGTTTTTTAATATCATAAGGAATTTCCGGCAACAAAATTGCATCGGCATTTGCGGCAAGACCAGCGTACAAACCAAGCCATCCAACCTTGTGGCCCATAATTTCAACAACCATCACACGATGATGACTTCGCGCAGTTGTACGAATTGCCTCTATACCCTCTGTTGCAACCTGAATGGCAGTCTGAAAACCAAAAGACTCTTCGGTGCCAACAATATCATTATCAATTGTTTTAGGAAGACCAATTACATTAAAACCGGCATCGGCAAGTAGCGAAGCAGTAGTATTTGTACCGTTTCCACCAAGGCAAACCAAAGCATCAAGTTTATTCTTTTTAAAAGTTTCTTTAATTCCTTCAACAGGAAGCAGCCCGGTTTTTGGGTCCGGCACAGGATTTTTAAAAGGCTTTACGCGCGAAGTTCCAAGACAAGTTCCGCCTGCAGTTACCAGTGAATCAAAATCAAGCTTATCCATCTTAAAAACATCATTATCAATAAGCCCGCGGTAACCGTTTCGAATTCCAATAAATTTCATTCCATATTTATTTTTACCAGCAACACAAAGTGCCCTGATAGCCGCA
>JAFZWX010000223.1 GCA_017617145.1 Treponema sp.
AGTAATATGATACTACAAAATGGTACTAAAAGCAAATTCTTTTTGTTATTTAATGCGACATCATTTTATAATTCCCAACAATTATGCTACAATATTCCAAGGAACAGGAATAAGAAATGATATTTGTAAAGAAAGCAAACCCGGAAGATATTGAAAAGGAATGGGCTTTTGTGCGCGATATGCCGGAAGATGAAAATGGGCTTACAAATGCCTGGCATGGGATTTCGCGGGAAGAGTTTGAAACAAAGGCTTTGCCGGACATGCTGCGTTTTGAACGTGGTGAAAATCTGCCGGACTGGATGGTGCCCGAAACCTTTTTGTTTTTGTGGGAAGACGACACGATTATTGGCCAGTTCAGGATCCGCCATTATTTGAATGATGCACTCCGCGAAGGTGCCGGACACATAGGCCAGTTTATCGCAAAGGAATTTCGTGGAAAAGGCTACGGAACAAAAGGCCTTGCGCTCACACTGGAAGTTGCACGTACTATTATTCCTGAAAAAGAAATCTATCTTCGTGTAAACCGCGATAATCCGGCGTCGCTAAAGGTCATGCAGAAAAACGGCGGACGAATTGTAAAAGAAGATGAGGAGCATTATTTTGTTCGGATTAAAAAATAAAAAATCAAACCTAGGGCCAATTCTCATAATTATTGCAGCCTGCTTTTGGGGCAGCATGGGCATTTTTGTGCGCCACCTTGAAGATTATGGATTTACCGCAATTCAGATTGTTTCGATTCGCCTTACACTGGCTGCCGTGATTTTTTCGATTCTTCAGATTTTTATTGACCGCGCGGGATTTAAAATTGCACTTCGCGACATTCCGCTTTTTCTGGGACTTGGTCTTGGAAGTATTTTGTTTTTTACAATCTGCTATTTTTCGGCAATTACGATTATGCCGCTTTCTACAGCCGCAATTCTTTTGTATACCTCGCCTATCTGGATTATGCTCATGGCTTCGCTTTTCTTTCATGAAAAACTGAACGCCAAAAAACTGATTGCACTTGCGCTTGCTTTTGCAGGCTGTGTGCTTGTTTCAGGAATTTCGGGAGACGGCATTACTGTGGTGGGCCTTCTGCTTGGACTTGGCTCTGGCTTGGGATACGGTCTTTACAGCATCTTAGGAACTGTCGCACTCCGCCGCTACTCGCCTTATACTGTTACTACCTGGACTTTTATTTTTGCCGCCTGTGGTTCGTGGTGTGTCTGCCGCCCTGCCGATATGATTTTGAAATTTGCCGGCGCTGAAAAACTTCCTCTGCTTTTGGGATTTTGTGTTCTGACTGCTTTAGTAACTGCGGTAATTCCATTTTTGACCTACACGCTGGGCCTGCGAACCGTTGAAGCAAGCAAGGCAGGAATTATTGCAACGCTGGAACCTGTTGTTGCAACCATTATTGGAATTGTGTGCTTTGGCGAAGGGCTTACCATTCTTTCGGCGCTGGGGATTTTACTTGTGCTGGCTTCGGTTGTTGTTTTGAATATGGATAACCGCGTACATTCTTAGAACCCCAGTTCTTTTACGAACTCAGCATAATGCTCATCAAAGGTTGCACGTATTGGGGAGCGGGCCATTATAACCTGGTCAGCACCGTAGTATAGGGCTGTCTGGATATCGCGGCGGGTTCGGATTCCTCCGTCTATCCATAGCTGGTCACAGTATTTTTTTAGTTTAGGACCTTCGGCGGCTAAAAAGTCTGCGGTACTACCTTTACGGGTTTCTACGCGGCCACCGTGGTTGGAAATATAAACTACATCGGGGTGAACTTCTTTTACGAGCTCAATGTCTTCATCTGTAAAAACGCCTTTAATAACAAAAGGAACTCCGGCGCGCTTGCGGAATTCTTCCAGCTGGACGGCGGTTTTGCGTTCAAGGTTTACCAGGTTCCTCATTGTAAGGATGTTGTAGGAATCAATATCAATACCAATGTAGCGGGCGTGTGGGCCAATCCATTCTATGCGTTCAAAAAGGCGCTCCTGAGGATATGGCTTAAGGAAGAAGGCTGCGTCGAGAGGCAAACCACCAGCACCAACCCCCGCCCCTTTTTCAATCTTTTCAACCGCAGCAATTCCAAACTTGAGTTTTTCATCCGGGCAGCCGTCGCCTATGCACAAACCAAATCCAGCGTCATAGGCGTTTTTCAAATATGGATAATAAAAATCCCCTTCGTTTGCAAAACCAATGTTTTCCACGGCACCTGTAACAGGACCGCAGCGGAGTTTTGAAGGAAGGACTTCAACAGCATCAAGGGCCTCTGAACTTACAGTACCGGCAAGAGCTTTCCAGTCGGCACAATTGGCCTGAAAATTTACTCCGCCCATAACGCCACCAAGACCCGGCAGCATATCGGGACAACCGTAGCCGTTACATCTGAGACAGCGATGACATTTTAATTCGCCGGCATAACTCATTTTGCCTTAATCTCCAAAACAAATTCCAAGTGCTCTTGCTGTCTGCAAAACAGGATCATCTTCTGTAATTGCCTTAACAACTCCAGCTACAGTACTCAAAGGCACACCTGTAATTTTACCATCATTTATGGCAACAAGTTTTCCAAACTCACCTGCTGCTAAAAAGTCTGCGGCAGCAGCACCAATTGTCGTAGCAAGTACAATATCATAAGGCTTTGGATTTCCCCCGCGCTGAGTGTAGCCCAAAACAGAAGTACGGGTCTCTATTCCTGTTTCGGCTTCAAGCTCTTTAGCAACACGGAATCCTACAGACTGGGCCATCGACTCGCGAGCCTTTTTAAATTCCTTCTTTCCAAGCTTGGCTTCTTCCAGATTAATGGCACCTTCCGAGCAGGCAATTACAGCATAACCCTGGCCACCATCAAACTTTGACTTTATAAATTTTCCAAGCTTTTTAATATCATAAGGAATTTCCGGCAACAGAATTGCATCGGCATTTGCGGCAAGACCAGCGTACAAACCAAGCCATCCAACCTTGTGGCCCATAATTTCAACAACCATCACACGATGATGACTTCGCGCCGTGGTACGAATTGCCTCTATTCCCTCTGTTGCAACCTGAATGGCAGTCTGGAACCCAAAAGACTCCTCTGTGCCAACAATATCATTATCAATAGTTTTAGGAAGTCCAATTACATTAAAACCGGCATCGGCAAGTAAAGAAGCAGTAGTATTTGTACCGTTCCCGCCAAGACAAACCAAAGCATCAAGTTTATTCTTTTTAAAAGTTTCTTTAATTCCTTCAACAGGAAGCAGCCCGGTTTTTGGGTCAGGCACCGGATTTTTAAAAGGCTTTACGCGCGAAGTTCCAAGACAGGTTCCACCGGCAGTTACCAGTGAATCAAAATCAAGCTTATCCATCTTAAAAACATCATTATCAATAAGCCCGCGGTAACCGTTTCGAATTCCAATAAATTTCATTCCATATTTATTTTTACCAGCAACACAAAGTGCCCTGATAGCCGCA
>JAFZWX010000224.1 GCA_017617145.1 Treponema sp.
ATTTTTGGGAACAGTTCCACAGTGTGACCGCGACCTTGCCGGGTGTAGCGTTTTTTGAAATCGGACGGATTACAGTTCCACACCTGCGAAAAAGTTCTGGTAAAGGCTTCATGACTTGAATAGCCGAATTGCACGGCAATATCTAAAATACTTAGAGCAGGCTTTTCTATCATCATTCTGGCGGCCCTGGTCATCTTACGGCGCATAATGTAATCGTGTACCGAAAATCGGGTGGTATACTTAAAGACTTTTTCCAGCGCAGACTTTGATGCAAAACAGGCAGCTGCAATATCTTCTGTCTGAACAGGCACCGGGTCTTCAAGATGCTCCTCGATAAATTCCAGAGACCGCATCAATAAATCAAGATTTGCCAAAGTTACTCCTGAGCCGCAACGGACTCCTAAAGAAAATGCGCGCGACACACTTTCTTACAACTATGAGAATACAATATTATTCTAACATGAATTTGATTTTTTGAGTAAATATTTCTTGACGAAGTTTATACTGGATATTCGCCGTTGAAGCATCCCTTACAAAAAGCATCTTCGCCAAGTGCACGAATCATTCCTTCAAGCGAAATGAATGCAAGAGAGTCTGCGCCAATTTCTTTACGGATTGCTTCAAGTTCATGGGTGCTTGAAATAAGTTCGTTTTTGCTTGGAGTGTCTATACCAAGATGGCAAGGAAACTTTACCGGTGGCGACGAAACTCTGAAATGAACCTCGCGTGCTCCTGCCCGTCTTAAAATCTGAACAAGGCGGCGGCTGGTAGTTCCACGAACAATTGAATCATCTATGACAATGACGCGCTTTCCTTCAAGGTCGCTGCGGATTGCATTAAGTTTTACAAAAACCATATTTTCGCGTTCTGATTGAGTTGGGGCTATAAAAGTTCGGCCAATATATTTGTTTTTAATAATTCCCATTCCGTAAGGAACCCCGCTGGCTCTGGCATAACCCATGGCTGCTCCAAGTCCGCTGTCTGGAACACCAATTACAATGTCTGCATCGACAGGAGATTCTTTTGCAAGTTCCTCTCCCATTTTGTAACGCGCCTCTTGAACCGAAATTCCGTCAATCACAGAGTCGGGGCGCGCAAAATAAACATATTCAAAAATGCAGGTTTTCTTTTTTTCACGGATATATTTAATAGAACGAAGTCCATCCCTGTTTATAACAACCATTTCGCCAGGTTCAATATCCCTTAAGAATTGTCCGTTTACAGCATCAATGGCACAGGATTCTGAAGAAAGAATAAAATTGTCACACGGATTCGAAACGTCTAACGACGTTTCCTTTTTTTCGTCTTCAGATTTTCCGTTAGGAAAATCCAATCCGTGTGACAACTCTTCTTGTGTTTTGATTATTCCTAAACACAAAGGTCTTATACCATTAGGATCCCGCACCCCAATCAAAAGATTTTCAGTCATTATCGTCAAAGCGAAGGATCCCTTTATTTGAAGCACAGTCTGTTTTACAGCTTCTATAAATCTTCTCTGGTTTTCTGCTTCGTTTGCATCTGCAGTTCCAAGATGACCGCCGTTTTCTATATACTTACGGACAATCAGTTTTAAGATAACTTCACTGTCGCTTGTGCTTGAAAAAGTGCTGCCGAAATCTTCAAGCATTTCACGCATCTTTGTATGATTCACAAGCTGACCGTTATGTGCAAGTGCAATAGACCCATTCTTAAAGGAGTTCAGAAACGGCTGTGCATTTTCAATTGTACGGCCACCTGCTGTTGCATAACGAACATGGCCTACTGCAATGTTTCCATCAAGCTTTTCAAAATGTCCCTGTTCAAAAACATCACTAACAAGTCCAATGCTCTTATGCAGCTTGATTTTAGTTCCATCACTAACTGCAATGCCGGCACTTTCCTGACCTCGATGCTGCAAAGAAGTAAGGGCATAATAAGTTAGCCCTGCTGCATTCTGTACTCCGAAAATTCCAACAACGCCACATTCATCGTGAAACTTATCTTCACACATTTTACTGTGCCTCATCCATTAAAAACTTGTCAATTTCCTGGGCACACTCACGACCTTCGGCAATGGCCCATACAACAAGCGACTGTCCCCTGTGCATATCGCCTGCAGTAAAGATTTTAGGATTGTTTGTGGCATAAGTTTCTGCTTGAACAGTGCCACGTGGTCCCAACTCCACATTAAATGAATTTGCAGTATATTCTTCACAACCTGTAAAGCCTGCCGCAATAAGAAGAAGATCACACGATAAAGTTTTTTCTGTTCCTTCGCGTTCTACAAGCTGACGTTTTCCGTCTATTGTTTTAAACTCTACTTCTACTGTGCGTATTGCTGTAATCCGGCCGTCATGACTGATTACTTCTTTTACTGTTGTTTCATAAACACGAGGATCGTTCCCAAATTTTGCAAGGCTTTCTTCGGCACCATAATCTACTTTAAGCACCTTAGGCCATTCAGGCCATGGATTATTTGCAGCGCGTTCTACAGGAGGGCAGGGCATCATTTCTATTTGTGTAACAGATTTGCAGCCAAGACGAATTGCAGAGCCTGTACAGTCATTTCCTGTGTCACCACCACCAACAATTACAACATCTTTTCCTTCAACTTCAATTCCATATTTTTCTTTAAGGCTTGAAGAAATCTGTTCATTTGTTGTATGAACTCCAATGCCTTCCAGTGCTTCATTTGCGGCAATAACAGTTTTTGTAACAGCCTTTAAGAAATCTACTGCATACATCACACCGTTAGTATTGATTCCTTCTGCATTAAGCGTTCGTGCTTTTTTTGCACCGCAGCAAAGAGCAATCGCATCATAATCATTCAGGATTTTTTCGGCTGCATATTCATGACCAACATCGGCATTAAAAATAAATTTAACTCCTTCGTCCTGCATGAGCTTTATACGGCGATCAACAATTTTTTTATCGAGCTTCATGTTTGGAATACCGTACATTAAAAGTCCGCCGGCCTTGTCATCACGTTCATAAACTGTAACACTGTGTCCGCGACGGTTGAGCCAGTCTGCAACAGCAAGACCACTTGGACCAGAACCAATTACGGCAACTTTTTTTCCGCTGCGTTTTTGTGGAATCTGGGGTTTCATGTAACCGGTTTCAAAAGCTTTTTCAATAATATAAAGTTCATTGTCGTGAACAGTAACGGCACCTTCACCAACTGTAGGACTGCCACAGTTACAGGCTTTTTCGCAAAGGGCAGGGCATACACGTCCGGTAAACTCCGGGAAGCTTGAAGTTTTTAAAAGTCTCCAGGCTGCCATATCAAACTGACCATTATAAAGTGCATCGTTCCATTCAGGAATATAATTATGGAGCGGACAGCCTGTTACCATGCCGCTAAGCTTGATGGCACTCTGGCACATTGGAACACCGCAGTTCATACAACGGGCAGCCTGTTCGCGTCTGGTTTTTTCATCAAGCTTGGGATGAAATTCCTTAAAGCTCTTTATGCGTTCCAAAGGAGGAACATTACCGTTTTCAATTCGTTCGTAATCTAAAAATCCTGTTGGTTTTGCCATAATTTGTTCCTCCTGTGTTTATGCTGTACATTTTCTGAAAGCATCAAGTACGGCTTCGTCGTACTCTTTACCGGCGGCTTCTTC
>JAFZWX010000005.1 GCA_017617145.1 Treponema sp.
CAACAAGGAACAATTCAAAGAAAATCTTTCGGCTCGTCTGCGCCGTCAGTATGGAAAGGATATTTCGCAGGCAAACAAGCATGACCTTTTTGATGCGGTTTCGGCTAGTGCAATTGAAATTATTATGCCTAACTGGATGGCTACTCGTGCAGAATACGACAAAAAACCGGTAAAGCAGCTTTACTATCTTTCTGCAGAATTTCTTATGGGCCGTGCGCTCAGCAACAACCTTATAAACGCAGGAATCAAAGACTCTGTAAAAGAAGTTCTTAAAGAAATGAACATCGACTTTGATATGATCGAAGACGAAGAGCCTGATGCTGGTCTTGGAAACGGTGGTCTTGGACGACTTGCTGCCTGTTTTTTGGACTCTCTTGCAACACTTGATTATCCTGGACACGGTTATGGTATCCGCTATGAATATGGTATGTTTGAGCAGCGCATTCAGGACGGTTACCAGGTAGAATATCCTGATAACTGGCTTGCACACCGCGACCCTTGGGAAATCAAACGCTCTGACCTTGCTGTTACAGTAAAGTTTGGCGGAAACATCTGCTACGGAAAAACTCCTGATGGTCAGCCACGTTTTTATATTGAAAATGCAGAGGAGGTTACTGCAACTCCTTATGATATGCCAATCATCGGCTACGATACAAAAACTGTAAACACACTGCGCTTGTGGCAGGCATCTAGTCCTAACGGATTTGACCTTCAGCTTTTTAACAACATGGAATATAACCGTGCCGTTGAACGCCAGAACAGTGCAGAAAATATAAGCCGCGTTTTGTATCCTAACGACAACGGTCCAAGCGGAAAAGCACTTCGTCTTAAGCAGCAGTACTTCTTCAGCTCAGCATCGCTTCAGGATCTGGTACGTCACTATGTTGCAAATCACGGAACAGACTTCAGCCACTTTGCAGATTATCATGTAATTCAGTTGAACGATACACACCCTGTAGTTGCAATTCCTGAACTTATGCGCATCCTTCTTGACGACTACAATGTTGGCTGGGACGATGCATGGAACGTTGTAACTCACACCTTTGCTTATACAAACCATACAATTCTTGCAGAAGCTTTGGAAAAATGGCCTATTTCTATTTTCCAGGGACTCTTGCCACGAATCTATCAGATTGTAGAAGAAATCAACCGTCGTCTTGTAATTGAGCTTCGCCAGAAATTCCCTAACGATTATTACAAGCACGAGCACATGGCAATCATTCACAACAACATGGTTTACATGGCCTGGATGGCAATTCATGCCTGCTTCAGCGTAAACGGTGTTGCAGCCCTTCATACCGAACTTTTGAAAACTGCAGAACTTAAAGACTGGTATGCAATTTACCCTCAGAAGTTCAACAATAAAACAAACGGTATTACACAGCGCCGCTGGCTTTTGAATGCAAACCCACGCCTCTCTGACTTTATTACTACTCGTATTGGTCACGGTTGGGAAAAAGATTTGAACCAGCTTAAGGCACTCGAAAAATATGCCGACGACGATGCTTCACTTGACGAGCTTATAAAAATCAAAATGGAAAACAAGCAGGAGCTTGCAGATTTCCTTAAGCACACACAGAATGAATTTCTTGATCCTGATTCAATCTTTGATGTTCAGGTAAAACGACTTCACGAATACAAGCGTCAGCTGCTCAATGTGCTTCACATTATGTATGAGTACAACCGCCTTGTAGAAAATCCTGATTATGATCCACCGGCACGTACATTCATTTTTGGTGCAAAGGCTGCAAGTGGTTACCGCCGCGCAAAGGCAATCATCAAATTGATTAATACAGTTGCCGACAGAATTAACAACGACCGCCGTGTTCGTGGAAAGATCCGCGTTGTATTCGTAGAAAACTACCGCGTTTCTGTTGCAGAAAAAATCTTCCCTGCTGCAGATGTTTCAGAGCAGATTTCTACAGCAGGCTACGAAGCTTCTGGTACTTCAAACATGAAGTTCATGGTAAACGGTGCTTTGACACTTGGAACTATGGACGGTGCAAATATCGAAATCTTTGAAGAAGCAGGAAAAGAAAACGGCTTTGTATTCGGTCTTTTGACAGAAGAAATCAAGAAGATGGAAGCAGAGCATACTTATAACCCACAGGAATATCTTGACTGTAACCCTGCTTTGTCAAAGGTTGTAGAACAGCTTGTAGACGGAACTTATGATCCAACTCACCAGCTTTTCAAAGAGCTTCATGACTCACTTGTTTACGGTGTAGAAGGTCAGCGCCCTGATGTTTACTACGTTCTTGCCGACTTTGATTCTTACTGTAAGGCACAGGATAAAATTGCCGCTGCTTATGCAGATAAGAAAGACTGGGCCCGCAAGGCACTTATAAACATCGCCAATTCCGGCAAGTTCTCGAGCGACCGCACAATCGAAGATTACGTAAGAGACATCTGGAAGCTGGACAAGCTGGTAATTAAATAATGGATTGCCACGTCGCTGCGCTCCTCGCAATGACGTGTGCTGGGGTCCCTGAGGCTCTCGAAGGGCCATATATGAAAGGTCGTCCATTCGGGCGGCCTTTTTTATTTGACAAAATTTTGTGGGGGGGGGTATAATAGAAGAAACTTATTCTTTTCTTGGGAGTTCTTCTATGAAAAAAATCACGCTTTTTATTATTGCTACATTTATTGGTGCCGCAGTTTTTGCGCAGAATGTAAAGCCTTATAAAATTGATTTAGATCATCTTGAAAAAGTTAATGATGATAAATCGATGTCCTTTGATAAGGCTTCGGGTATTGTTACAATAGACCGCGATTATGATAATCAGACCTCTTTAGGTTTATGGGTTCATGAGGATATTACAAAATATAATATCATAAGAATAAAATACCAGACTCTGGGTGACTTTGGCTTTCATGTGAATACTTCTTATGAAAATGATCCTACGTCAGACTGGTGGGGAGACAGCACTTACTGTCCAACCTATCTTACAGAAATGGTAATTCCGATTAAAGCGGGAGTTACAAGGCTGGGCGATCTTTATATCGCTTCTGTAAATAATATCCATGCGTATAAATTCAGAATTGATGAAATTACTCTGGAGAATGTCAGCAATCCGCAGTTAACTGATATTGCTGCATGCGATGAGCCTCCGCTTATTGATACTGCTTCAAGCGGAAAGTTTAATGATTCAATCAGCGCCTGGGATTTTGTAAACGGTCTGGGAGCCGGCTTCCAGTATGGAGTTTTACATTCAATAAGTGTATGGCAGGAATTCGGTCTTGATTTTTATCACTGGTGCGGAGATGTAAAACCTAAAAAAGAAATAATTCAGCTTATCAAAAACAGGGGTTTTAAAACTATAAGGCTTCAGGTTGGTTCTTACGCTCATCTTCTTGATGATGATTACACAATTGATCCTCGCTTTATGAAGGTAGTAAAGGATGTTGTTGATTGGGCTATTGAAGAAGACATGTATGTTATTTTGTGTGGACCGCTTGCAGAGATGCTTCAGGATGAGGCCTTCCGTAAAAAAGCAGCAGAGAGCGTTCATTATGCAGGTTTTTCTGTAAGTGAAAATGAGAAAAAAGAATCCCTGAAATTTTTAAAGGCAATCTGGCTCCAGTATGCAAAGGCTTTTAATAATTCCTATGACGAACATCTGATTTTCGAAACCTTGAACGAGCCTATAGACTGCTTCCATGAGCATGCATGGTTTCCTAGATCTGATTGTGCCGTATGCAAAAAAGATTTTGCAATTCTGAAGGAATATAATCAGCTGATTGTAGATACAATCCGTTCAACCGGAGGAAACAACGCAAAACGCTTTATAATGGTAGAAGGTCTGGGTGCTGGAAATCTCAATTATATAACTATTGCAAATAAAAATACGTTTACCCTTCCAAAGGATAAGGTTAAAGACAGACTCATTCCTACCTTCCATTACTATCCTATGGGTTCTGGAATGGCATTTTCAAAAAAGATTTATACACAAAATGTAAAAATCTCTACTCAGGAAATGTTTAAATCTTTTGATAAGCTGTATTTTTCAAAGCATATTCCGGTTTATATGTCTGAAGGCTTACACGACCGCTCAATTCCAATTATGGAACGC
Organism: Treponema sp.; assembly: GCA_017617145.1. The sequence goes on from JAFZWX010000005.1 coordinate 4,074, forward strand.
ATAAACTGTCTTAAAGATTTTATGGCAGAAGCAAAGAAGCCTGGCCGCAGCTGTAATATGGCTATGATTAACGATAATGACTATCAGGGGCGGTGGACTTTCTTTAGCGTTTTCTCATCTCAGTATTTAAAATGGTACGATGATGAATATGTAGATACGCTCATTTATGCAAGCGAAGGAAAAGAGTATCCTTTAAGTGAAGACTTTGTAAAAAAGAATACTCTGAAAATTGAAAGTATTGTCGGAAAAAATCTTTTGACAGAGCCTGTTGAAATAAAAGAATGGGGCGATTCTTTTAGTTTTTCATCGGAACTTCTTATTCGTTCTACACCTGCAAAATATAAACTTGTATGCGAAATTGAAACTACGGGACCTGATCCTATACTTGAATTTGCTTACATAGATTCGACCGGAAAGTGGTGTAACGGAAGTAATACAGCCTATTTGAAAAATTTAAAAGTAAAGGGCGGGACTGTCGAAGGAAACATAAAAGTAAAATCGGAAACAGTCGAAATCACCATAAATGAAAAGTTTGCCGGAGAGCTTGAAGGTACCAATGAAATTTTCTTCCAGGGCCAGAACATCATCCTTAAGTCGGTGAAGGTTGTGGAGTAAATACTTCCACTTCATGACAAAGGCTGCTCATTTCGGGCGGCCTTTTTTTATGTCATCCCGAACTTGTTTCGGGATCTATTTTTTTATAATTTTTCATTATACATCTTGACAAAAATCGTAAAAATGTCAAAATAAAGGTATCACAATCAGTAAACTTCGGAGAAATAATATAGTTTAAGGAGATTTCTATCCCATGATTCATTACGTTTTTGACAAAACACTTCCAAAAAACCTTCCACTTTTGCTTAAAAAGCGTGCAGAAGAACATCCTGATATCAAGCTTCAGGCATATAAGAATGCTGCCGGTGAGTTTGAATATTCAAGTTATTCACGTGTTTACAACGAAGTAATCTGCCTTGCCGCAGCCCTTTCAAAGCTTGGCGTAAAAAAAGGCTCTAATGTTGCCTTGATTTCTGATAACCGCCGCGAATGGCTTATTACAGACCAGGCAATTCAATCACTTGGTGGTGCCGATGTTCCTCGTGGCTGCGATTCTATGGGAAACGAAATCCGCTTTATTATTGATTTTGCAGACTGCGAACTTGGATTTTTTGAAAACATCCGCCAGCTCGAAAAAGTAATGGAAAAACCGGAAGAAACTCCAAAACTCCGTACAGCAATTCTTTTTGACAAACCTGAACAGCTTCCAGAAAACTGTCCTTTTGAAGTTTTGTATTTTGAAGATGTTATGCAGAACGGAAAGAACATTTATAAAGAAAACTCCTTTAATGTTCAGGCCGAAATTGAAAACTCAATGCGCCAGATTGAAGCCGAAGATGTTTGTACAATTATCTTTACTTCAGGAACAACAGGAACTCCAAAGGGCGTAATGCTTACACACAACAATTTTATTTCTGAACTTTCAGTTCTTATTCCTTTCCTTCCATCACATCCTGGTGACTGGTGGCTTACAATTCTTCCTGTATGGCACATTTTTGAACGCCTTATTCAGTATGTAGCAATTTATTTTACTAACGGACTTGCTTACTCAAAACCTGTTCCTTCTATTCTTCTTGCAGACCTTGCAGTTATAAGACCTCACTGGATGTGTGGTGTTCCTCGTCTTTGGGAAGCACTGGCTTCTGGTGTTCATAAGGCAATGAAGAAAACAGGCGGAATTAAATTCAAGCTCTTTAATTTCTTTGTTGGAGTTGGCGATAAATACAACAACTGTAAAAATCTTGTATGCGGTTATGTTACACAGATTAAAAAACGCAGCCGCTTCTTGGACTTCCTTGTTGGAATTATCCCGATGATTCTTTTGTGGCCATTGTACAAGCTTGGAAACGCACTTGTATTCAAAAAGATTCAGGCAAAGTTTGGTGGTCGCCTTAAGATTGCAATTTCTGGTGGTGGTTCATTACAGCGCACAACAGAAAACTTCTATCACAGCGTAGGTCTCAACCTGCTCGAAGGTTATGGTCTTACAGAAACTGCACCGGTTATAAGCTTCAGATATCACAAGTGCCCTCGCCCTGGTTGTGTAGGAGTTATCTTCCCTACTTTTGAAGTTAAGATTGCAAAAGAAGAACATGGTGTAATTGTTACTGACAAAAACGGAAAACCTGTTGAAGTTGGACCTGGAGAAAAAGGAATTATTCTTGCAAAGGGTTCGCAGGTTATGAAAGGCTACTACAAGCGCCCGGACCTTACAGAAAAGGTAATCGACAAAGACGGCTTCTTCAACACAGGTGATATTGGTCTTTTGACATGGGATAAAGAAATTAAGATTACTGGTCGTGCAAAAGATACAATCGTTCTTCTTGACGGCGAAAACATTGAACCTGCTGTTATTGAAAACGAACTTTGTACAAGTCCATTCATCGAAAGTGCAATTGTTCTTGGCCAGGATCAGAAGTTCCTTGCTTCACTTATTGTTCCTGCAAAAGACGCTGTTGTTCAGTATGCACAG
>JAFZWX010000225.1 GCA_017617145.1 Treponema sp.
CAGCGAGTTCTCTCGACGCTTTGCACTTCCTTCTGATGTTGATGAAGAAAGCATCAGCGCTAACTTCAAGAACGGCATTTTGTCTATCAACATGAAGAAAAAGGCTGTTGTTGCACCTAAAAAGATCCAGATTATGGCATCGTAAAGACATACAACTAGATAATTGGATCTAGTGAAAAAAAGCCGGGTGCTCCCGTGGAAAACGAGAATTGGCTGCAGAAGGAAGCAGCCAGTTCTCGTTTTTCACTCCGCACTCGGCTTTTTTAAATTTGATCTTATGTATCTAGCTTTATCTTTTTACATTCCTGTCCATATTGGTCTTCATTTTTTTGGATGCGGGCCCAGCAGAGGGCGGAAATTGTTTTAAATGGGCCGCCGTTTTGAAGCGGTTCGGGTTTTTGAATAAGGATGGTGTGTCTTGTGCCGCCATCTTTTTTATTTAACTGGCATACTGCTTCAAAAGTTGTTCCACTGCCAGCGAAGAAGTCCATTATAAGGGCATCTTTGGGCATACAGGTTATTTCTATAAGATGACTTATGAGTTCCACGGGCTTGGGGTTGTCAAAAAGGCCTTTGTGACCAAGCAACTCATCCAGATGTGCCTGTGCATGTCGGGTGCTTTCTACACAATCTATAATATTCCGCGGGATAATTTTTTGCGTGTCCTGATTAAAGATTTTTATGCGGGGAACACCTTTGTATTCTGGGGCGGGACCAAAGTAAATGCGGTTGTCGGCAAGAAGCTCGTCCATTTCCTGTCTTGTGCGCTGCCACTGGCGGGTCCATCCCACACCAGAAGGGGACTTAATTGTAAAAAAGTTTGGATGTTTTGGGTTGCTGCGTTTTTCGCTGAAAGAAACGCTTCCGCTGAACCAGTTGCCGCGCGAATCGTTATCTTTATTTTGGGTTGCCCATTGTGTTTGCGCAGTTTCTTCAAAAGGTCTGAGGTTGCGTTTGTCCTTTGCATAACAAAGCGTGTGTTGTTGCAGCGTTCGGCTCCAGGTATCCTTCTTTCCTTTTCCATGAAGCCACATAAAATCATTTACATAGTTCTGTTCACCAAAAATCTGGTCACAAAGGATTTTTAAATAGTGAAGTTCTGACTGGTCAATTGCTATAAAGATACAGCCTGTTGGAGCAAGCAGTTCCTTTGCAAGACGCAGACGACGAAACATAAAACTAAGCCATTCGTCACGGGCAAAATTATCTTTGTAGGCAAAGTTGTTTCCTGTGTTATATGGAGGATCGATGTAAATTATATCAACTTCTTCTTTAAGCAGGGGTGCAAGTTTTTGCAAAGCAGGATAGTTGTCGGATTCGATAAAGAGACTGGATGACAGTTGCTCCAAATCGATGGCTGGTACAAACGTTAACTTTTGTGATATTGAGACGTCATCGTATTTTTCTGGAACATCTTCCCAACTAAATGTTATCATTTTATAAAAAGCCGATTGTCGGACTTGAACCAACTACCTGCACGTTACGAGGGTGCTGCTCTACCAGGTGAGCTAAATCGGCAAAAAATGTGAAAATTGTTTTTTTAAGATAATAATATTTCTAGCGGTCTATGTTACCGGAACGAGTTTCATACATTCGGCGCATATCCACAATATTATTTACAATGATGTAACTGTCGTACATTTCAATCTTGCGCTTTTCGATGAGCTTGTTAATTTCATCGTGGGTAACTTCCTGTGTAAGGCCTGCCCAATGTGCAATATCAGAAAGTGTAACATTGAATCTGCGTGTTTTTTCTGCAGGATTTCCTACAGGATTCATTTCATCGAGCATTAAGAATACATCGGCAAGACGTGCCTGCAAATCTTTAATACAAAGAATGCGGAAGCGACGTTTCTGATCATAGATTCGTTTACAGAACAGTTTAAGAAGAACAAGTGCAGTCTGTGGATTTCCTGTAATCAAGAGTTCAAAGTTTTCTTTATTGAATTCAAGACACTTTACATGACCGGCAGCCATACAAGTTGCAGAACGTGGAGACTTGTCAAGAATTGCCATTTCACCAAAGAATTCACCAGGCTTAAGAATATCCAGATTTTTCAAAGTTCCGTTTACACTCTTTACAAGCTGAACGCGTCCGCTTTGAATAAGGTAGAAGGAATCTCCTGGTTCATATTCAGCAATAATAACCTGACCAGGCTCATATTCTTTTGCAAATCGTTCAAATGCAGGCAAAGAGAAAATCTTAAGGGAACCGTCATCAGACTCAACAGGAGTATCGAGCATTCCGCGTCTTCCCATTGCAGCCATTTTTTCATGACGCATTTTACAGTCGGCATATTTTTTTGCAACTTCTTCTTTTCTTGGATTCTGAGGGAATCGTGTTAAGAACTTAAGGTAAACATCCATAGCAGAACGATACTGCTCATCATCATAAAAACACTGTGCTACCGAAAGCATTCCCGACTGCTGGTCTGCTGCAACATTATTTAAAATTGATTCTGTCTTTTTGTGAATCTGTCTTAACTGATTTGAGAATACACGGAGCATTTTCATAATCAGCTGTTTGTTATTGCTGAAAAGAACTTCAAACTCCTGTACTGTTAAAGCAACTGCAATAGTAGGAACAACAGCCGTAGCTGTTTCTTCACGCCCAAAGTGACCGAATGCCGATTTTACACCAAAAAATTCACCAGCCTTAACCTGTTCAATTACAGGTGCACCGGTTTCAATATCTGTACTCTGAAGAACGACAGCACCAGCCTGCATGATGAAAACTCTATCATCATGATCGCCTTCAAAATAAATGACGGACCCTTTTGTATATTGCATCGCTTTAGGCATATCTTTTTTAATCTCCTGATTTGCAGATTATTCTACATTATATCACAACATTAAAAAAAATGCTATTATAATCGTATGATTGATTTACATGTTCATACAACAGCCTCTGATGGGCAATATACACCTGCACAGATTATAGAAAAGGCTGCCGAGAAAAAAATAACCGCAATTGCAATAACGGACCACGATACTGTTGCGGGACTTGAAGAAGGCGCGGCTGCTGCAAAAGAACATGGAATCACTTTTGTTCCGGGGGTTGAACTTAATATAAGCTATCCGACCGGCGAATTTCACCTGCTTGGGCTTGGTTTTAAACAGATTTCCCCTTCTCTAACCGAAATTCTTGATAATCTTGTAAAAAACCGTGAGCTTCGTAATATTCAGATAATAGAAAAGATGCGCGAGGCAGGCGTGGATATAACTTTGGATGAAATGCGGGCTGATTTTCCTGATACTGTGCTTGGACGACCTCATTTTGCAGCCGAATTAGTGAAAAAGAAGGTTGTAAAGACAAGGCAGCAGGCTTTTGACCGATATTTGGCAAAGGGAAGGCCCTGGTATGTTGCACGTGTGGGCTCTAACCTTGATGAAGCGATTGTTGCAATAAAAGAGTCTGGAGGAGTTCCGGTAATTGCACACCCGATGTCGCTTTATCTTTCGTGGGGAAAGCTGCCCGATGCCTTGCAGAATTTTTATGAACGTGGCGTTATGGGGCTTGAAGCTTTTCATCCCGGGGCGCGAGTTACTGAATGTCTGAGGCTTGAAGAACTTGCCCAGAAAATAGGATATTTTGTAACTGCCGGCAGCGATTTTCACGGAGAAAAAATTCGTGCCGATAGAAAGCTTGGTTATACCTGCGGCGGTCGTAAAATCGAAGATGAAGTTTGGGGAAAAATAAAAGGGATTATTTTATAGACAGGAATTTCGTTTTATATAAATTAATACTAAAAAATCGCGGAGGCCGAATTACAGATCGAAAAAATGCTCTGAAGTGCGGCCGGGAGCGATTTTTTATATTAGATTAAATTATTATAAGGATTTTTTATGCACTGTAATTTTCTTTTTGATTTAGACCAAACCTTGTTAAATTTTCATGCTTCGGAATATAAGGCGCTCGGAATTGTTTTGCGTGAGAACGAGCTTGAGTTTAATGATGATATTTACAAGGCATTTATGGCCTACAATAAGTCGCTGTGGCTGGAGCTTGAAAAAAAGACGATTACCCGTACCGAACTTTTTACAAAACGCTTTAATTATGTGCTTGAGCTTGCCGGTGGTGACTTGTCAAAGCTTGATGCCCTCAAAATAAACAATGATTTTATTAATACGATGGCAGTGAACGGAGTTTTGATGGACGGAGCACTGGATTTTGTAAAAAGGCTGAAGGCTGAAATTAACGACTGCAGGATTTACATTATTACAAACGGCGCAACCGTAAATGCCAAAGGCCAAATTGAATCTACAGGCCTGAACCAGTTTATTGACGGATTATTTGTTAGCGAAGACATGGGTGTTTCAAAGCCCGCCCCGGAATATTTTGATATTGTGCTTAAAAAAATTGACGAGCCAAAAGAAACCTGCATTGTGATTGGGGATTCTCTTTCTTCTGACATGCTTGGTGCTAAGAATGCAGGTCTTGATTCTGTGTGGTTTATGCCTGTTGGGGAAGATGTTACCGGCGCTATGCAGGAATATGAAATTGATTATACTGCGCGAGATTTTGAAAAACTGTTCACAGTTTTAAAAGCGTGGAAAGAATAATAAATAGAATTATTCATCCAGAATAATGTTTTCTTTTTTTGCTTTTCCTTTGAGCCTGGCCATATGCTCCTTTTCTATTTGTTGAATACTTTTATCAGGAGTTGGCAAATCTTCGGGCATAGTTCCGCCAATTTTTTTGATTGCAGCTCTAACTTCTTTCCCAACATTATAATGAACACTTGTAGCGGCATCTGCTCCCTGTACATTATCTTTACGAAGTTTTTCTTCTGTTTGTGATATTCTAAAAAGATTTGCGATTAATTCCGTGCTTCCCATATAATCAAGAATTTTCTGCCCTATTTCAAGTTGCTTTCTTTTATGAATATCATCTACATCAAGTCCACCATATAATCCCATATATCCTGCATTCTGAAATATGGAAAATTCTTCATTCGTTATAACACCCGCATCATGTGCTGTTTCGGCTAAAAGCTGATTCCATTGTTTTATATCACCGCGTACAACAAGCCTTCGCCTGTCTTCTGTAAGCTGATTAAAATGATCTGCAAGTTCCTGTCTGTATGTTTGAATTGCAAAATAAGTCTGACCAAGAGCAATAACTTCTTTTCTGGGGTCACCGTTTTGAACAATTAAGTAACATGCATAGCGGGAAAGTTCATAGTCTTTAATTGATTTTGATGTTGCGCCAGCCTCCACGATTTTGTTGACCTCAACAAAATCGTGAGAAATAACATGTCCGCTGTTTTCGCAGGCAATCATTGCTCTGTCAATAACTTTACTGAAATTTCGCCATTCGACATAATCAAGAGCCAAAGCCAGCTCACGTGCACTCCAAAATTCAGTGCCATCTTCTCTAACATGCTTTATATCTTCAAATTTTTTGTATTCTTTTGATTTCAATTCTTTCATATTATTCACCTCCCTTTGCCATAATTCTTGTCATTTCCAAAACAGCATATTTTTCAGAATCTTTTAGTTTTACAAAGTCTCTCGACAATTGTTCAATCATGTGTTCGTTTTCAGATGTATTAGCGTCCGGTAGTTTGTTATCTATAAGGCATTCATAATTTACAGAGAAAATTTTCGCAAGACCCCGGATTACAGAAAGCGGAGGTTCCAGTTCTAAACTTTCATACTTTATAAGTGCCTGCCGAGAAATACCAAGTACTTCTGCAAGTTTGACCTGAGTGTATCTGTTTTGTTCGCGAAGAATTTTGATTACTGATTCCATGCGTGATATTATCACACTAAACACTCACTAAGTCAATAAATATAAACATATATGTTTAATTTTTTATACTAGCAAAAGTTAAATACAACTAATTATGCGGTAGGGTATGGAACACCTGCGTAGCAGCCGACCACAGGCTGAACTTGTTTCAGCCGAGGACGGTGAGCGGTAGCGAAGTGTGGAACACCCGACCTGAGTGAAACGAAGGGACCGCCCGAATTATTTAAAAAATCACCTGAATATCCACTTTTTTTGGAAATTTTTTACTTTTTTTCATTTTTTTTCTCAAATTTTTGTAAGAAGTCCACTTTTTTTTCAATATTAACTATAGGAAATTTTATTGCAAAAAAAATGGACGAGGTATTATGAAGATTTATTCGTTTTCGCCCTTTGGTTATGAAGGGGCGCTGGTCACGGTGGAAGTGGATTTGCGGCGGGGAATTCCGGCTGTTGATTTGGTTGGTCTTGCGGATAGTGCTGTAAAAGAGGCACGGGAACGCATGCAGGCGGCAATTAGAAATTCTGGATTTATGTTTCCGCCTGAACGAGTTTTGATTAGTCTGTCGCCGGCTGATTTGAAAAAGGAAGGTGCCGGGTTTGATTTACCAATTGCGCTTGGGGTGCTTGGTGCGAGTGCTGAACTTTCAAATACTGCAAGCTTTTTGCCAGACCCTATTCTTGTTATGGGAGAGCTTGAACTTTCGGGGAAGGTGCGGGCTGTAAAAGGTGTACATGCGGCTGTTGCAACGGCGGCTTCTTGTGGAATTATGCGGTGCATTGTTCCGGCTCAGAATGCTGATGAAGCTATGGAGGTTACAGGGGTTAGGGTTTATGGAGCTGATACTCTGGAAAATGCATTCCGTGCTTTGAGTGATCCAACTTTTTTTATGAACAGGAATATTGGACGAGGGGCACAAGATATTCCTGCAGGTTGCGAAGAAAAAGACGGCGTGCTTTTCCCTAAAATGCAGGAAGGCTATGAGTATGGGGAAATTATGGGGCAGCGTGAATTGATTCGCTCTCTTCAGATTGCAGCGGCGGGCGGACATAATCTGCTTGCAGTGGGTGCTCCAGGTTGCGGAAAGACTATGGCTATTCAAAAGTTTCCGGCTATTAATCCGGTTTTGACTATGGAAGAAGCGCAGTCGGTTACAAGAATCTGGTCGCTTGCGGGGCTTATAAAACCAAATACTCCTTTAGTACGCATTCCACCATTCAGGATTCCACATCAGACAGCATCGGTGGAAGGTATGTGTGGTGGTGGCGTGAACTGCAGGCCCGGGGAAATTTCGCTGGCACACAACGGGGTTTTGTTTTTAGATGAAGCGGCGGAGTTTAGGAGCTCTGTTTTGCAGATGCTGCGTGTTCCTATTGAAAGCGAAACTATTACCCTTAGCCGCGCTGGACGAAGCACTACGTATCCTGCAAGGTTTCAGTTGCTTATGGCGGCAAATCCCTGCCCCTGCGGAAATTACGGTTCCAAAACAAAAATCTGTTTGTGCAGCGGAAAGTCAATTGACCTGTACTGGAAAAAATTTTCTGCACCTCTGCTTGACCGAATTGATTTACGGGTGTTTGTAGAAAATCAATCGGAGAATAAGGATGAAGTCAAACAGCGTAGTGATTTACTTACAACGGAAGAAATTCGTGAAGGAGTTGCCCGGGCAGTCAAGGCACAGCGTAAAAGACAGGGAACTAAAAATGCAAGGCTTTCGCCCCAGGAGATTCAGGATTTTTGCGAAATGGAAAAAGAAGTCCGCGAAGTACTGGACAAAGCCATTGTACGCCACGGCTTTTCCCCGCGCGCCATCAGTAGCTGTATAAAAGTAGCCCGAACCATTGCCGACATCGCCGGTTGCGAAAAGATCGAAGCCCCGCATTTAGCAGAAGCCGTAGAGTTCCACAAACTCTGCGCCAACATGCGCCCGGAATTGTAAATGAAATCTACGGTCCCTGAGCCTGTCGAAGGGCCGTAAAAAGAGACGCCCCATGTGCTTCGACAGGCTCAGCAACCGCGTTAGAGGACCGCACAAGGAGACATTCCTATGAGAGGCTATATGTATATTCTAAAATGCAAAGACAATTCATTTTATGTTGGTAGCACAAATAATTTGAGACTTAGAATTGAAGAACATAACAGAGGAGAAGGTTGTGAATATACAAGAGATAGGCGACCTTTACAACTTGTCTATTATGAAGAGTGTATGAGTATTAAGGCTGCGTTTGAACGTGAACAACAAATAAAAGGTTGGAATCGTAAAAAGAAAAAGGCTCTGATAAATGGAAATACCAATACATTAAAAGTTCTTTCAAAAAATAGACAAACAAATACGGCCCTTCGACAGGCTCAGGGACCGGAAAGTTAAAAAAAATATCGCGCCCCCTAACGGGAAGCGCGATTTTACCGGAGAAGAGACTTGAACTCTTACACGATTGCTCGCAACAGATTTTGAGTCTGTCGTGTCTACCATTCCACCACTCCGGCGTGAGTAGACAAAATATAACAAAAAAACGGGGGTTTTTCAAGTGTTTGATGCTTGTTA